>NZ_JAQIBL010000094.1 GCF_027859075.1 Oceanispirochaeta sp.
TTATTTATAATTCAAACAAAATCAGCAACACTTTCCAAATCCGCAGGCTCGGGCGTACATCCCTGCCACATCCCGTATCCGGCTGATGATCAGATCCTCGGCGGTCAGCTTGATCTTTCCTTCCTGTACCGCATTGTACTGGTTGGGCATATACTGGCTGAGGAGTGACAGGGAAATTCCATGATCATTCAGATTCTTTTTCAGAAGTTCCACAGAGGATTTTAGTTCGGCCTGGGGCCAGTAGTAGCGGCTCCGGTCACTGAAGCTGTATTTCAGTTTGAAGTACTGCTGTTCCTCATTTCCGGGGTAATACTTTTTCCAGTATCCCGGATTGTCCATCATGACTTTTTCAAGGGTTTCCCGCAGACCGGAAAGTTTGATTCCCTTCTGTCCCAGCAGTTCTTTCTCCATGTCTTCCAGGGCAAAGAGAGCCTCTCTGAAAGCAAAGGTCAGCCAGGGACCGACCTTGAGGATGCAGTAATGATCCTTGACCAGCTGAGACAGCCCCGTTTCACTCTGATAGTCGGTAGAGTGGGCCTCGTAAACAAACTGGTCATCCCCGTCAATCAGGGCACTCAGATCTGATGCGGCAGCGCTGTCGTAATGAAAAACCTGATCGTCACCGAACTCCACACCGGGCTGGACAACCAGACCAATGACCCGTTTCCAGGCACTCTGCAGGCCCTGGGCATCAAAGGCGGCTCTGGTGACGGCCATTGTGTTTTTCGCATCTGCTGCGGATGTGGGAGTGACGGTTTCTTCCTCTTCCTGAGCCCCCCCGGGAATGGGAACTTCCGTTCCGATCACATAGATGATGTCCGATTCACCTCCGAAGGATTCAGCGTATGTTTTTTCCGCCACGGCGCAGAGTTCTGCGGCCCGGGAGGAGACAATTTCGTCTGCCAGAGGTTTGTGCCTGTCCCCCGCGTCATCGGCACAGAACATGGAGGCATCCAGGTGGATCTTCTTATAACCGGCCTTGACGTAGGCGGCAATCAGATCACGGGCCTTAGCCATGGCTTTTTCTGCCGGCTCACTCTGCCAGGCATTGGGTCCCAGGTGGTCGCCCCCCAGAAGAACCTTTTCAAAGGAAAAACCTGTTTCACCCGCCAGGCCCTGGACATAACTGACAAATTCGGCAGGGACCATGCCGGTATAACCGCCGAACTGGTCTACCTGGTTGCTGGTGGATTCGATCAGGACGATGGAACCGTCATCCTTTGCCTGAAGCATACAGGCTTTGATGACATCCGGATGGGCGGAACAGACAGAGTAGAGTCCCGTACTTTTACCGGCCTTATTGTCTTTCATAAGCTGAAGGAATTCACTTGTTGCACTCATTATAAAATACTCCTATTTTCTATGTGCCAGACCCTTAGGCCCTTAGGCCTTTCCACGATAATCACCAGGGCAATGTTATTGCCCTGGTAGCGCCAGACCCTTAGGCCTTACCACGATAATCACCAGGGCAATGTTATAGCCCTGGTAGCGCCAAGGATAGTAGCGACAATGTCCCTGCCGGACCGGCGATAGCCGGAAACAGTAGGCAGGATCAGACATTACAGCGGATAGCCCGCCCGGGCGCACAAATTATTTTGAACAGTCGAAAAGGATTTTCCCTTTCACCGCACCTGGTTTTAAGAGGTCGGCAAGCGCATCGGCAGCCTGACTCAGGGGAATCTTCCGGTCTATAAGCGGCTCTGTTTTGACCAGGTTTTTGCTGAAGAGGTAATTGGCCATCTCCCATTCCCAACCGGGAAAGGGGGCGGAGTAATTCATCCAGGAACCGGTGACAATAATCTCCTTGCGGTTGATGTTTTCAAACTCGTGAGGCTGCAGGGTCACAGGTTTATGGGGAGTTCCGATAAACATGACCGTCCCCTTGGGGGCAGCCAGATCCAGACAGAGGATCTCGGTGATGGGGACTCCGCCCGTTTCCAGGCAGACTTCATATCCGATTCCATTCGTAAAGCCCATGGCTTCGTCTTTGAAGCCCTCGTTCATGGTGTTCAGGCAGAGGTCGGCTCCCAGTTCTTTAGCCAGTTCCAGACGACTTTCATCGATGTCGAATACGGTAACTTTCCGGGCACCCATGGCTCTGACGCACTGAAGAGCCAGAAGGCCGATGGTTCCCATACCTGTGATGGCCACATCCTTGCCGCCTTCGAATTTCATGATGTTCAAGGCATGGAGGGCGACGGTAATGGGTTCAAAAAAGGCGCCCTCTGTGTAGCTGACTGCATCGGGAAGCACAACGGCATTTTCCCAGGGCATGGTGACGTATTCTGACCAGCCTCCCTGGATGCGGGAGCCGATGAACTTGTAACCTTTAGAGAGGGAGTAGTTCCCTTTCTGGCTCTGGGGATCATTGCGATCGGGGATGAGGGGAACACAGGCGATGCGGTCTCCTACTTTTCTTTCCGAGACAGCTTCTCCCAGAGCGACAATCTCTCCGGAAAACTCATGTCCCAGAACGATGGGGTAAAAATGGGCTCCACCGTGAATGGTCCGGGGTATGTCTGACCCGCAGAGTCCTGATTCTTTTACCTTGACCAGGACCTCCCCGGCTTGAGCCTCGGGTTTTTCCCAGTCTTCATAACGTATGTCATTGTCTCCGTACAGTACTGCTGCTTTCATATCTCTCCTTCCTGCGGAAGACTCTGCTTCCGGGTATAAACTCTATTTCGATTCAGTTATGACTGAAATTTTTCTCTTATCTCATCCAGTTCTTTGTAAACAGGTCCGACTGCCTTATATAGATTTACAAACGCTTTAAACAGGGCATTGTAATACCCGGAACGCTCCGTATCGGGAGTGTGGGATCCACGGACAGTCTGTATCGCCAGAGCGCTGTCAAAATCGGGATACAGCCCCACACCCACGGCAATCATGATGGCCGTCCCCAGGGGGGCTACATCCATTTCGCCGGGGAGAATGATGGTTTTCTCAAGGATATCCGAAAAGATCTGCGTCCAGATGGGGCTGTTGGCGCAGCCTCCGGTCATGACGATTTCATCGATGGTATACCCCTTTTCCTCCATCAGACGGAAGACGTTGCGCACCCCCATGGCGATTCCTTCCATGATCATGCGGATCATGGCCTTCCGGCTGGTATCGGGGTTCATCCCGAAGGCCGCAGCCCGGGAGTGAGGATCCCAGAGGGGTGCTCTCTGACCGACCATATAGGGCAGATAGAGCAGAACATCCTCCAGATAACCCGCCTCTTCGGCCAGACGGTCAATTTCTGCAAAGTCTTCTTCTTCGATAAGGGATTTGAACCAGCGCAGACCGGCTCCACCGTAGTCCACTCCCCCGTTCACCAGATAGAGACCAGGGACAGCATGGTGGTAATTCAGCATGGTCGGGTCAGAGGGAACCGAGGCCACACAGGCTCCGGCATTGGTGGCTGTCCCCGCCGAGATGTAGGCCTGACCGTCGTGGCGCAGGCCCAGTCCCAGGGTGGCCGAGACATTGTCCATGGCTCCCGCGATGACAGGGGTGCCCTCTTTCAGCCCGATAACAGTGGCGGCTGCGGTGTTCAATCCTCCCACAACATCCGTACAGGCAAAAATTTCTGGGAGCTTGGAGCGGTCTATCCCGCTGGCAGTGATCAGTTCATCCGACCACTGACCCGTTCTTATGTCACAGAGTTGGGACATGCCGGCCTCGGACAGGTCCATGGACATGATCCCCGTCAGCCTATAGACAAGGTAACCGTTGCAGTGGAGGAAAACAGAAGTTTTATTATAGAGATCCCTTTCATTATTTTTCATCCACAATACTTTGGGAGCAAAGTTGGAAGGGTCTGAATCATTGCTGTTGATTTTTTTCTGAAGATCTCCGTAGCTGGCCCTGATCCAATCGGATTCACTTTGAGAGCGGCGGTCCAGCCAGATAAGGCCGTTTCTGAGGGGCAAACCATCTTTATCCAGGGGCAGAGCCATGCTGGACATGGAATCGGCACCGATTCCGACAATATCGACCGGATCAACTCCGCTTTTCTTCAGGATTTCAGCTGTCGTGCTGACAAGAGCCTCCCACCAGTCTTCAGGATTCTGCTCTGCCCAGCCCTGCCTGGGATAAACAGTCGGATATTCGGCCTTGGCCGAGGCGACAACTTTCAGTTTATCATCAAATAAGACCGTTTTGGTACTGGTGGTTCCCAGGTCTATACTCAGGATATATTTCGGCATTTCGATCTCCTGTCCCATCGGAAACAATCCGGATCAAATCCCGACGCAATCCAATGTGTTTTAGAACACTAAAATATACCATCCAAAAGTATTTGTCAATACTTACAGAGATGGAATCAAAGGGCTCTGCTGCTCTCTCGGACGATCAGTTCCGGATTGAAGATGAGTTTTCGGGGATAGGGACAATTCTGCTTAAGGAGCTGCAGCATCATTTCAGCCGCTTCGGCTCCCAGACGGGGAGGATTCAGATTGATCGTCGTCATGGTTGGTTGGGAAATAATGGAAAGATATGTATTATCATGGGCGATGAGCGACAGATCATCCGGTATGGACAGATTCAACTTGCGTGCCGCTTTGATGACTCCCATGCCCAGCAGTTCATTTGATGCAAAGATGGCACTGGGGCGGAGGGGAGAATCCAGAAGGGGAAGGACCAGCTCCTCAACCCTTTCGATAGCTGTGTAATGGTCTGTATCCTCAATTTCTATGATACTTGTATATTCCGGGGGGAAACCGGCTTCTATCATTCTCTTGGTGTATATACGGTCCTTGATATCAAAAGCGACGCTATCCAACAAACCTCTGATAAAAGTAATATTTTTATGATTCAGGGCAAAGAGGTAATCCATGGCTATTTCCATGCCCTTTCTCTGATCTACCATAACCAGATTGGAATCATCCCTGTCGGGATTTCCATTGATCAGGACAACAGGAATGGATTTGTTCAGATCGGCATAGAGTCCCATATTTTCCTCTTTACTGCTCACATCCACAAGGATCAAACCATCCACACCCGAATCAAGATAGCGGTTGATGATGTCCCGTTCATCCTTGCCTCTGTTGATGGCACTTGAGAAATTACAGAGATACCCATCTTTCCTCATACGGATTTCCATTGTGTTCATTATGGAACTGAAATAGGGGTTCTCCATATTGGAAACGATAACACCTATCCTATTGGATGTTCCTTTGATGAGCCCTCTTGCTGTGAGATTAGGCCGGTAGTCCATGCGGGCAATTGTATCAACCACCAGAAGCCGGGTCGCTTCTTTTACAGGATGATTGTTTAAAACTCTGGATACAGTGGCGATAGAGACACCAGCCTCCAGGGCGACGTCTTCCAGTTTAACTTTCAAAGAAAGGCTCCTTTCTTACATATGTTTCTTTGAGGCATTGAAAAACTCAAATGATATTATCCCTTAACTGCACTATCTACCATTCCTTGTATAAAATACCTCTGCAGGAAGAGGAACAGCAAGGCAATGGGCATGACGGCAATAAGTGCCGCTGCCGCCGCGGCTCCCAGATTGGATGAGGACTGGGCAAAGAAAGTGGATACCGCCAGAGTAACAACCCTCATCCTTGGCGACTGGAGCAGAAATAATGAAAACTGATAGTCGTTCCAGATGGCCACACCAGTCAGGATAATCACGGTGGCGGTGATAGGTTTGAGCAAAGGCAGGATGATTTTATAGAAAATTGTAAACTTGCTGCATCCATCAATCAGGGCGGCCTCATCCAGTTCTCCTGGGATTGTCCGAATAAAACTGCTATACAGGAAAATACTGATGGGCAGCTGAAATGTGACAAGAACCACAATAATACCCCAATAGGTACTGACGGCTCCCAGACGGGTCATGATGGTTACAAGAGGAACCAGCATACTCAGAGGGGGCACCATCATAACAGCCAGGACAAACTGCAGAATTCTTTCATTGAAACGGGATCGGTTTCTGGCCAGCGGATAGGCAGCCATTCCCCCGATCATAACAATCACGGCGATGCTGGTAATGGTGATGATCAGACTGTTTTGAACAGCCAGGATAATTTTCGCTTTCTCTGCAGCATAACTGAAGTTCTTCAGATAAAACTCGGCCGGCAGAGTCCAGCGGGAAGACAAATCCGTCTTGGGCTTGAAGGCCACATTGATAGAGATAAACAGAGGGATAAAATGAAAGAACCCTATGAATATGGTCAAAACACTCCAGAGAATCTTAGAAATAAGAGATTTTTTTCCGGTAATCACAGGAGGACCTCCTGTCTGGCGGACAATTTCTGAATGATAAGAGTAAATAGCAGAATCATGGCAAACAGCAGAATACCCATGGTCGCCGAATATCCGGCAGACTGAGACCTGAAATAGGTATAGTCGATCAGAGTGGAAAGAGAGTGGGATGCATATCCGGGGCCGCCGTTGGTCATGGCTTTGATGGCATCAAAAAGTTTCAATCCCCCTATCAGGTTCAAGGTAATAGAAGTGATAAAGGCTGGCCTGAGAAGTGGCATGGTGATGTTGATAAACTGCTTCCAGGCATTGGCACCATCAATCTGACTGGCCTCATAATACATGGTAGGAATGGTCTGAAGACCCGCCAGATAAATAACCATGGAAATCCCGCAGAACTGTACTGTATTGACAAAGACAATGAGACCCACCGCCCGTTTTCCTTTGGCCAGCCAGTCAACAGGGTCCATACCCAGTACAGCAAGTATATCATTCAGTGCACCATAGCGGTACTGAAACATAAAATACCACATATAGCCCATGATGACCGGTGCAATCAGAACGGGAAGGTACACAAAGGTTCGGGCAAAGTTTCGGCCCAGGATCATTCGATTCAACAACAGAGCATAAGACAGGCCCAGAATTTGTTGAAATACAGTACTTCCAAA
The DNA here is from genome assembly GCF_027859075.1 of Oceanispirochaeta sp. Classification (NCBI taxonomy): domain Bacteria; kingdom Pseudomonadati; phylum Spirochaetota; class Spirochaetia; order Spirochaetales; family Spirochaetaceae; genus Oceanispirochaeta; species Oceanispirochaeta sp. The sequence continues at coordinate 6,867 of NZ_JAQIBL010000094.1, forward strand.
TCCATAGATTATGGTATTCCAGGAAGCGGTATACATATTTTTATCCTGAAACAGATATATGAAGTTTTTAAAACCTACATAATCATAATGCTGGGAAAAACCATTCCAGTTGGTAAAGGCAATTCTGATCCCCTCAAGAAACGGATAAACGATAAAGACCGTAAACAACAGCAGCGCCGGGAGGTACATAAGGTTGGTGATATGTGGGTGTTTTGAATGGGTCCTTGATTTTTCCTGAAGCTTCTTCATGCATCTTGTCCTTGAAATTGTAGTCACCGGGAGAGAGGCTCCTCTCTCCCGGTAAAGGATAACTTATTTATACATCCTGTTAAAATCTTCTTTCATTTTTTCTGCGGCTTCGGTCGTACTCATGCTTTCCGAAAGGATTCCGGCTCCTGTTGAACACATGGTGTCCCACATTCCGCTGGGTAGAAAAGCTCTGTCAAAGTAAGGGAATGCCGGAGCATCGGCCCATTTTTTATAATCGGCCTTCAGTTTGCCTGTATCGCTTTCCGCATCGGTCAAACCGGCAGGGATTCCGTTGGAACCGGCAATCTTGGCAGCATTGGCCGGGATGGCAAGGAAGCTCAGGAAGGTCTTGCATGCTTCGACATTTGCTGTATCTTTCCAGATTCCAACGGTGCTTCTTTCACCTGAAATAAGACTGGGAGAGTCTCCCTCATAATAAGCAGGAACAGGGAAAAATCCAAGGTCTGCATCGGGATCAAAGGTCCAGGCTTCTGCCAGGACATAGTTACCATAGAATGTGAAAGCAGCATCGCCCACAGCCAGTGCTCTTGCAGAGTCGCTATAGGTAGATGTCAGGTTATCCACATTGAGGTAGCCTTTTTCATTCATTTCTTTCATAAGGCCGGCCAGAAGTTCCCATTTGGCTGTGTCAAATTTTCCGGCAACCAGATCATCACCACTGTAATGCTTGGGATCTGTGATATAAACAGCAGGAGCAGCCCAGTCAAAGAAGTTTCCCACAGTCCAAGAGTCTTTTCCACCGATATGAACAGGTGTCACACCAATAGCTTTAACTTTATCCATGGCGCCATAGAGGTCTTTCCATGTTTTCAGAGTTTCAACCTTGACTCCAGCTTTAGCCAGAACGGTCTTGTTATAGGCGACACCGGCCATATCAACATCAATAGGAAGAACATAGATGTGTCCCTTTTCATCTGTCACAACAGGCTTGATAGCTGGGTGCAGTCTGGAAGCCCATTCCTGATCTTCCAGAGGCATCAGATACTCGCTGTAACGGAGTACAGACCAACCATGGGTCGACCACATATCAGGAAGGTCATTGGTGGCCATTTTAGATTTCATAAGAGCCTCGTAATCAGAAGTACCTGATATCAGATCAATTTTAATCGAGGGGTTGGCACTGTGGAAATCAGAAATGACTTCTTCGAAGGCGGTCGTAACCGCTTCTGTGGACTGAAAGTTCAGCATCAGGGTGAGATTGGTAGTATCAGAATCCTGCTGACCTGCTGCGAATAGAGACGTTCCTGCCACCAGACAGAAAAGGACCAGTAAACATGTTTTTAAAATCTTCATAAAAAACTCCTTTTTCCGGGATTTCCGGATATATTACAACCGGGACCAATTCCCGGATGAAAACTTATTTATACACAGGCAGCCATTCACTGTGAGCTTCCAGCAGATCATCACACAAGGCTATGATCTTTTCAGGAGCCAGTTCGGCAGAGGTATGGGGGTCTAACAGTGCGGCCTGATACACATGTTCTTTCTTCAATGTCATTGCCGCTTCAATGGTCGTGAGATGAACATTTATGTTGGTCTGATTCAGGGCGGCACACTGTACAGGAAGGGCTCCGGCATCTACAGGCTGAATACCGTTTCCATCAATCATGCAGGGGACCTCAACAACTGCTTCAGCAGGCAGGTTGCTAATGTAGTTCTTACTGTTCAGAACATTCCCATGGATACAGACCGGGACATCCGTGAGAAAGGCATTCATGATATCCGCCCCGTACTCTCTGGTTTTTTCATGCTGTAGAGCCTTCCCGCTCATAATTTCGGTTTTTCTTTCTTTCCACTCTTCAATCTGCCTGACACAGCGACGGGGGTATTCATCCAGAGGGATGTTAAACCGGTCAATCAGTTCAGGAACGTCATTTCTGATCCAGTAGGGCGTATATTCGCTGAAATGCTCAGAAGATTCGGTTATGTAGTAACCGAAATACTTCATCATTTCGAAACGAACCATATCATCATGTTTTTCATCAAGGTTTTTCCGCGCCGCTCTGTTTTTTATTTCGGGGTAGAGATCCTTCTTTCCGTCCCGGATATCCAGGAGCCATGCCATATGGTTAATTCCGGCGATTTTCCATCGGACATTATTGGCTTCCATACCCAGTTCTATCAGTAAATCGGGTACGCAGACCTGTACGGAATGACAGAGTCCTACAGTCTTAATAGAGGAATATTTCAGAACAGCGCCTGTCACAATGCTCATAGGATTGGTATAGTTCAAAAGAAGAGCATCCGGGCATACAGCTTCCATATCACCGACTATATCCATCATCACCGGAATCGTCCTCAATCCTCTGAAGATGCCTCCGATTCCCACAGTATCTCCGATGGTCTGACGCAGGCCGTATTTTTTGGGAATTTCAAAGTCCGCTATTGTGGCCGGGTCATAACCACCCACCTGTATGGCATTGAATACAAAATCCGACTGTCCTAGAGCATCCCTCCGATTGCTGACTCCCAGAAAAGTCCTGATAAGAGCTCTGCCCGCATTGATGCTGCTGTTCAGGGATTCAAGAACAATCCTGGATTCTTCCAGCCTTACCGCATCTATATCATACAAAGAAATATCAGCATCCTTGAGGCCTTCGAATAAAAAGGAATCCCCCATCAGGTTTTTTAAAAAGATCGTACTTCCTGCTCCCAGGAAAGTTATCTTAGGTCTTGTTTTCATAGACAAATAATCACCTTGTAATATTACTGTAAACGTTTTAAGTAATTTTACACCTTGTTTTAAAAATCTGTCAATGAAAAGTTTGAAGTCCCCTTGAGCCGTTCTGATCAGACTGTCCAAAAGTAAATTATTATGAGATTAAAATGTTGTATGGTAAATGTTTAAATATTATGTTTTACGAACGATCAATTCGGTGGCAACAATTTTCTGAGGGGGAACGTCTTCTCCTTTGGCCTTGAGGAGCAGCATTTTGACAGCCTGACGCCCCATCTCTTCCAGGTTCTGTTTCACCGTGGTGAGAGGAAAATATAGGGTCGTTTTATCCGTCATATCGCCATAACCCACCAGTTGTACATCCCGTCCGGTGAGGAGTCCCTGTTCCGTCAACGCTCCGATAACCCCGATGGCCTCATAGTCGTTGGCACAGAAAATGGCCTGCGGAGCCTCATGGTCTTTCAGATAGGCCGTCACCGACTCGTAACCGCTATAGGCATCAAAATCGGTATCCAGAAAAAACAGATCCCTGTTTTCCCGAAGTCCGGCAGCTTCTGCCCCTTTTTTTATGCCTGCCAGTTTGAGGCTGGCATTGTATTGGAAATCCCGTCCCTTCAAAACCAGCAGGGAAGAGCAATGTTTATCAGAGCAGAGGTAGGACACGACAGACGCGGTAGAATCTTCATAATCATTGACGATGGCACAGGCACCGTCCAGCTGCCACTCGACGGTGACAAAAGGAATCTGCCGGGCCGCTCTAAGGCAGGCGGTCCTCACAGAATCAAAGGCCTCTTCAATGAAAATCACCCCACCCCGGGACTTCACGACGTCTTCCAGTTCTTCTATGGTTTTCCAGTCCCATACAAGTTTATCCGTATTGAGACTGTGTAGTTTCAAGTCAATCTTCATGCTGGACAGGGCATCATAAACCCCATTGAGGATTTCCATAAAAAAGGAAAGTCTCGTAGAGGGAAGGAATATATGGATGGCTTCGGGGATGCCCTCTTTCCGGGGGGAGATAAAGCTGCCCTTTCCGGGAAGGCTGTAGATGAGTCCCTCATTTTTAAGTTCGTTCAGAACTCTCTGGGCAGTAGCGAGAGAGACACCTGTAATCTGTACGATTTCACGAGCAGAGGGGATGTGGTCATCCTCATTCATTTCCTCATGGGTGATTCTCTCCCGGAGCTGCCTGACGATCTGCTGGTAGGGAGGAATGCTTATGGATCTGTCTACCTCAAGGGTCATATGATGCAACTCCATGTGTTCTAAAACACTAAATTATAGGAAATTTCTTAAAATGTCAAACAGAGAATCCATAAATCGAGAGTCCTACTTTATGGGAATATTAAAAAAGAATAGGATAAAGAAGACATTTTGGATATATTATGAGTCAGAATACTCAATCCGATGGGAATAATCAGGAGATCACATGATTAAAAGAACAATTGCACTCTGCCTTCTCAGCACCTTTATTTCTGTCTTTATAACTGCCCTTCCGGCAGATTCCGATATTCTCTCCTTTGACAAGATGACATCTTTCCTCAGCAGTCAACAAAAATCAGACCTACTCAACACGGGTGAGCTGACAGAGTTTCACTTCAGCAGCTTTGATCCCCTCCTGCTTCCGGATGTAGGCATGGTCAATGAGATCCGGAGCATGGTGCTGAAGGAAGAACTGAATATGGGAATAGAGGGGCTTTTCCTTTTTAAGGACTTTGACAGCGCCGCCTACAATGCCAATCCCGAAACGACGAAACTGGCTCTCTACAATGCCCTGCGCTCTGTCAGCACCCTGGAGGGAATCGAATACTATTCCGCCTCCCGGGAAGAAATGAGAACCCTCTTTGTAGAGTCCTGGATGATTCCCGATCTTGATTCCGCCAGGAACAGACTTTCAGATTCTATTGTGACGACCATACCCGGCAAAGACAGTTTTTTTATCCATCAGAAAGACAAGAGCTTCGGAAGACACGAATCGGTCATGGAGTTTGTCTATTCATCACCGGTTATCTGGTCGGTGATCATCAACCAGACTCCCATGTATTACAAGGGATTCCTGAAAGCCATGAACCCTCAGCAGCTGCAGATCCACCTTCTGGTGATGCCCACAGATCAGGGACTCCTGTTCTATGGAATCTCCGCAGCAGACACAATCAATATCAGGGCCTTCAGAGAAAAGGCTAACAATTCTTTCTACAACAGGGTGAAGGCCCTCTATGCCTGGTACATAGGAAGAATTCAATAATTTTGGTGGATCAATAATGGGGAGGCCGTTCTTCTCCCGCATCCAGGGAGGAGACATTCATTTTCCTCTCATCCATGTCCTTCATCTTCTCTTCCAGACCGGAGATTTTCTCCTGCATTAAGTCTAATAATCGATCCTTTTTCATCAGCTGGAGGTTCATCTGCCGAAGGCTGTCTTCCAGGTACATGATCCTGCTGTCCAGGTTCACAAGTTTTTCATCACGTTCATCCATAATCTTCCCCTCATTTCCAGGAATACTTTCATAGGCTCTTCCTTTTGAATAGCCCGAATTGCATACTACTCATAAAATTCTAAAACAACTATACTCTCATATAAAACTAATCTTTAAGGACATTACTCTTTAGGAGGAATAAATTGAGTATAAAAAATATAGCCTGGATCGGAACAGGCGTTATGGGCCGGTCTATGTGTCTCCATCTGATGGAAAGGGTATTGGAACCCAGGGGCTTTATAAGGTCTTCGAATCCCTGAATCAGCCTGTTTGATCAAAGTTTGATCAAAGATTGATCAAATGACCAATTCCTCGGTTGATTCTCCGGGAGCTTGCCATCGCTTTAATCCAACATGATCAGTCTTCCGAAGCTTCCTGAATAAAAGCATCCATTAATTTGAGAGCCGTCCGTTTTCTATAAACAGCAGTGGAACGCTGATCGTCTATGGGCCGGACGGCTTTTTCATAATCCCCCCGAACATCCTTCCAGGCAGACAGCAGTTCACCCGACTTCAATCCCGTCAGTTTCTCTTCAGATTCTTCGAGACGGACTACAACAGCGGCGACCGCCCCTAGAGACATACGGATATCTTTGATCACTCCCCGATCCTTAAGAACCCAGAAGCAGGCCGAAAGCTTGGAAAGAGCATTGGCTTTACGGGTTCCCACCTTCCGGTAGATCAGATGGCCCTTCTCTTCGCTGCGGATAAAATCCAGAGGAATCCGTACTGATTCGATCAATTCATTTTCATTCAGACTGGTCTTTCCCGGTCCGGTCACAAAGTCCCGAACAGTCATTTTTCTCGATCCATTTTTAGAAATCAGCCGGAGACTGGCATTGGCCACAATAAGGGGAGGGAGAGAATCCGCCGCGGGGGAGGCATTCTGAATATTTCCGGCCAGAGTCGCCAGATTCCTCAGCGCCGGGGCGGCTATTTCATCCAGAGACAGTGCCAGTGAGCGGGGAATTCGTGAATCATTCAGGAGCTGATTTAGAGTCACTCCCCCGCCGATGCAGAGGTATCCCTTTTCTTCGGTCACAAACTGAAGCTCCTTCAGATGCCCGATGGTCATGACTGATGAGGGAAAATCAGCAGGAAGACTGCTCCAGTTCTCATAGCGGACCATCAGATCCGTACCGCCGGCCAGAGGGAGAACTTTCTTGCTGTTCTTAATGTCCAGAGCCTCAGAAAGACTCTCGGGATAGAAAAACTTCACCATAATCCCGCTCCCTTTTCTGAAGCCATCTGAACGGCCTGAACGATCTGATCATAACCGGTACAGCGGCAGAGATTTCCCGAAATTCCTTTCCGGATTTCCTCTTCACTGGGACGGGGTGCATCCTGGAGGACCGACTGGGCGGCCATGACCATACCGGGGATGCAGAATCCGCACTGCACGGCTCCCGCATCGGCAAAGGCATCGATGATGCACTTGCCCTGTTCCGTCTCTCTGAGACCTTCGATGGTCATCAGCTCTTTTTCATGAATGGTTCCCATGGCAATCATACAGCTGTTCACGAGTTTTCCGTTCAGCAGGATACTGCAGGCGCCGCACTCCCCTTCTCCGCAGCCTTCCTTGACCCCGGTTTCACCCAGGTCTTCCCGGAGCACATCTAATAGCCGCCTGAGAGGACTGTCCTCATACACGACATCTCTGCCGTTCAGGGTGAATCTAATCTTACCGTCCTTCATCTGTCAGCTCCATCAGGGTTTCCGGAAGAACCGGCACCTCATCAATTATTGTGTCTACCGCCTGCGAAACGGCGGCCCCAAATGCCGGGGCGGCACCATCAAAAACCATCTCACCCGCCCCTTTGGCTCCAAAAGCTCCATATTCGAAGGGATTATCCACGATATCGCATTGGGTTGTAGGAAAATCCATACTGGTTGGTATCATGTAATCCGACATGGTAGCCTGCCTGAAACGTCCCTGGGAAAATTCCAGTTTTTCAAGATAGCTGTATCCCAGAGCCTGGATCATACCGCCGATAATCTGGCCCTCCACAATCTGACGATCGATGGGAACCCCCATCTCATAAACACCCCAGATCCCTTTGGTATTCACCTCATAGCTGAGGGGGTCCACTTCCACCTCGATCACATTCACACCCCAGCTATAGGCGGGATAGGCGTCCCCGGTCAGGGTCTCCTGATCCCAGGGCACCATATGGGTAGGAGCTTCATAATCCTGAATGATCGACTGGTCTTCACCGCTTTTCCACTCTGCTTTCAGCCTCTTCGCCGCTTTTTGAACCAGAAAACCGACAACAGAGATGGACCGGGAGGCGACGGTTGGTCCCGAATCGGGAACGATCTCCGTATCGGGTTCTACAAAATGGACCTGATCAATGGGAATATCCAGGGCTTTGGATGCCACCTTACAGAAGGTGGTGCTGATTCCCTGGCCCATCTCAACATTAGAACCGTAGATAAAGACCTGATCCTTTCTGTTTTTTTTCAGATAGATCCGGGCCTTGATAAGATCCCTCTCTCCGTTACCGGTGAATCCGCTTCCATGAAAAAAATAGGAAAGGCCTATGCCCCAATTGGGCCTGGTTTTATAGTCCTGATACTTTTTTTCGTATCCCGACATCTCCAGGATACGCCTTGTCATTTCAGGAAGCATGACCTCCTCATGTATTTTTCCGTCCGTACTTGTCGGATCTCCCTGCTTCATCAGATAGGGCTGCCGGAAGGCCAGGGGGTCAATCCCCAGCGCATAGGCCAGGAAATTCATATGAGACTCCATGGCGAATATCGCCTGGGGAGCTCCAAAGCCCCGAAAGGCATCGGAAGGAGGTTTATTGGTACAAAAAACTCTGCCGCAGATACGGATATTATTGATGTTGTAAACATTACCCACAGTAAACACCGCCCGGGCCAGAACGACAGCGGAGCAGCTGGCAAAGGCACCACCATCCAGGCGCAGATCAATATCATGAGCCAGGATACGGCCATCCTTATCCAGAGCCGTCCTTATATGAATCGCACTGGGATGCCTCTTGATGGAGTAGGCCATATCCTCTTTGCGGTCCAGAACCAGTTTTATAGGTTTTTTTATCTTGCATACGGCCACCGCCAGGGGTCCAGCCAGAACATCGGGGAAGTGTTCCTTTCCACCGAAGGCTCCTCCTGTAGGAGTCTGTATGATCCTGATTTTCTCTTTATCCATGCCCAGGGCATTGACCAGTGATTTCCTGATATAGAAGGGACACTGAGCCGACGCATGAAGGATAAAAGTATCCTCCTCCCAATGAGCAAACAGACTCTGAGGTTCCATGTACACATGTTCCTGATGCCCGGTGTAATACTCTTTTTCCAGGATGCGGTGGGCTTTCTCAAAGGGATATTCGACCTGTCCGTGATGAATATCATAGCGGGTAAACACATTGTCTTCCCCGTGCTGCACCCCCTCCAGGAGTGCTGTCGACTCTTCCAGGGTAATGCAGGGAGTCAGTTCCCTGTATGTGATTTGAATCTGTTTGTGAAGATCCAGAATCACATCCTTTTCGGGCCCCACTACCAGAAAAATGATCTGCCCCAGATAACGGACTTCTTTATCCGCAAAAACAGGCCAGTCTTCGATGATCATATGAAGGCGGTTCACCCCCTGAATGTCGTCGGCCCCAACGATATAATAGCCCTCCGGCAGTTCAGGCAGGCTGACTGACTCAATAGTTCCTCTCGAGATGGAGCTGTAATAACACTTTCCATGAAGAGGTGAAACTGGGAACTGGTCTGCAAGATACTCCATAGTGCCTGCTGCTTTGGCAACGGCATCCTTCCGGCGCACTGAGGTACTGATTGAATGCGGCATATGATTCCCCCGATATCAGGATAAATCCTGTTTTATTTTTAAATTATCCGGTGGAGGGATTCATTTGTCTAGGAGAATAGGGAAAGGTCATACCTTAAGACTCGGGCATTTCCTTTAATCGTTCTCTTGTTTTCCAATGATGACTCATGATCAGCTGCTGCGCCTGCTCTGTATTCCCGCTGCGGATGGCTTCTACAATACTCTTGTGTTCCATCAGGGTTTCATTGGGAGAACGGATCAGTCCTTTCTGATAACAGCGCAGGATAAACTCAAAATTCCTTATAAAATCCAGAATGACCCTGTTCCCTGATATTTTAAGAATTTCTCCGTGAAATTCCTGGTCCCTTTTCTGGTATTCCAGAAATCGTTCTTCCGGCAAGGGGTATGAAAAATCATCAAAAAGATTTAATACGCGTTTGAAACGGGGATTTTCGGGTTCTTCCATACACAGATGAAGGGCCGTACCTTCCAGACCGGCTCTGACTGCAAAAAGTTCCATCATATCCTTATTGGTAAAGATCCGGATAAAGAGGCCGGAACGGCCTTTCTGTTCAATGATTCCCTCACTGATCAGCCGGCTGACCGCTTCATTTATAGGAGTTTGACTGACTCCGATGACGTCTGCCAAATTCTTCTTCAGAATTTTTTCTCCAGGTTCCAGATCATGGTTCAGGAGCATACGGACAATCTGGTCATACACCAGATCACCCAGGGCATCCCGGGATATTCGGCTCATAGGTGCCTCTGCTCGAATATTCTGTTCCGGCCAATCTCTATATGCTGACGCATGGCTTCTTCGGCAGCGTCCTGATCCCCCCTGGCAATGGCATCCGCGATGGCTCTATGCCCTTCCATACTTTTTTCGCAGTCAATATGAATTTCATCCTGATTACTGAGGCTGATTATATTATAGGAAGAAAGCATCATCTCCAGCATACTGTTCCGGCTCATGGCCATGACCTGACCGTGAAAATGATAATCCAGATCATTGAAGAGTTTACGGCTGTCGGCACAGTTAAAATCGGGGACATCTTCAATTAACATCAACAGACGTTTTTTCTCCTGGGGGCTGCCGTGTAAAGCTGCCTTCCCTGCACCCAGAGGTTCCAGACGCAGGCGGATATCAAAGAGATTCAACTCATCTTCTCTTGACAACTCACGGATGTAATACCCTCTCCGGGGCCGGCTCTCAACAAGCCATTCTTTTTCCAGTTTGGAAAAAGCGGATAAGAGAGGGGTTCTTGAAACACCCAATACTCTGGCCATCTCCTCCTGAGTGAGTTTCTGCCCGGGAACGAGCTGACGCTTCAGGATCATCTGTTTTATATTTTTATATACTTTTTCAGCTAGATCTTCTGTTTCTACTTTATATGTCTGCATAGTAGACAATTATGAATGGAAAATGATGGGAGGTCAATATATTTTTTGTATACAAAATGGGAAAATCAAAAAAGCAGCAAAAAAAAGATTGACAGGCCATGCATGTTGTGCATAAAATATTGTATACAAAATAAAGGAGGCAAAAAGATTTGATTGGTATATCTCCAGCTTACTACCTGTCCCTCTTTTCAAAAAAATTCACCTTCAGCGATATGGTAAGCAGTTTGTACCAACTTGAAGAACTTGAATATAATGCAATGCAGATTGAGGTTTTCTATCCTGAACAGCTGGAAGAATGGACCGATACAAATTGTGAAAAACTTAAAATAGCCAGTGTTGAAAGCGGAATTAAGCTGAGTCAATTCGTAGCCCATTTCCTTCTGGACACTTTTGTATCCCCTGAGACACTATCCTCAGAGGCAGGGTTGGCAGAAATCGAAAGAATCTCCTTATTCCTTAAACGATTTAAGCTGACCGATCTGGTCACTATCCCTCTGGGAGTTTTTCGGGGTGTTCATACAGAATCAGTTCAGTCAGATTTTGTTCAGAAGTTGTCCCGAATGAAAGATATTTTGAAAAAACAGGGTCAGAGAATGGCTGTAGAGCCCATGCCGGGAAGTCTGGGATCAGATTTGAAGATATTGAAGTCTCTGCCGGAATTGGGGCTCAACCTGGACCCTGGTCATATATTATGCAGCGGTCTTGATCCTTTTAACCTTGATGAATCTGTTATGAATCGGGTCTTCGCCACCCATCTTTGTGATAATAACGGAAGAGAGAATACTTCCGATATTCCCGGAACCTTTCACAGTAGAGAGGATTGGGGAATGTTGCTTGAGAACCTTAAAAATGCAGGTTTTCAAGGATCTTTAGATGTAGAAATTATCTGCCCGGCGGAAGAAGTTGTATCCCGATACAGGACAGGCCGGATTTTTTTAAAAAGTTTTGAGTAAAAATATCACATATTCAAATTAATATATTCGTTTCTGCATAATCTGCAGAAACAGGGAGAGTTAACATACAATGAGTAAAAAACCAAAGTTTGCTGTAATTACCGGATTCCTGGGACAAACCCAGGACCGCTTCAGGGCATTTAATGCACCTCAGACGCTGGAAGAAAAATTCAAGATGATGAATTCAATGGAAAATGTAGACGGTTTAGAGCTGGTTTTCCCCTATGAAGTGAATGAAGCGGCAACAGTAAAACCTCTGCTGAAAAAATACGACCTGAATATGGCGGCAGTGAATGTCAACATCAAAAAAGATGATGATTTTATCCATGGGAGCATATCCCACCCCGACAAAGCCGTCCGGGACAAAGCTGTCCGCTTTATTAAGGAAGCCAAAGATTTTGCTGCTGAAGTAGGTGCCGACAAAGTGCAGTGCTGTCCCCTGGGAGACGGTTATGAGTACAGCTTTCAATCCGATTACTCTACGAGCTGGAAAAGAATGGTAGATTGCATTGCCGAAGCGGGAGATTACAAACCTGAGATTCCCCTCTTCCTGGAATACAAACCTAATGAAATCAGAGGGAACTGCTTCCTTGAAAACTGTTCCAAAACACTCTGCCTGCTCCACGAAATAGGGAATAAGAATATTGGAGTCACTCTGGATTACGGTCACTCCAAATATGGTGGAGAAACTCCCGCAGAAGCCCTGAGTCTTGTGGCCAACAGCCCCTTTCCCTACTACATTCACATCAATGATAATGATGGAAAATGGGACTGGGATTATATGGTAGGTACCAACAATTTTCAGCTTTATGTTGAGTTTATCTACTACCTGAAAAGATTTGAATACAGTGATTACATTACTTCTGACACATCTCCCACCAGATTAGATATCAAGGAGTGTTTTGAAGCCAATGCCCGTTGGACCAGCAAAATCTGGGATCTTCTGGATAATATGAACACGGACAAGCTGACAAAACTTCTGAATCAGACTGATTTTGTTAAAAACTGGAAATTTCTGGAAAACGAGTTGTTTTTCAGAGAAGGAAAATAATTGGATCTTATCTGGAAGATGCAATTCTATCCGGATAAAGTAAAACAAGTGATCTGGCAGACTTGTAGAAGTCTGTAAAAAATAGGAAAGGAGAATTGTATGAAAAAACTGTTTGTACTGGTTTTGTGTATGGCAGCAATGACAGGAATGGTCTTTGCTGAAGGTTCTGGTGAATATCCCGAAAGAGATATTACAAATGTTATGGTATGGGGAGCCGGTGGTGGTACCGATACCTGCAACAGAGTAGTCATGCCCGAAATGGCCAAGGAACTGGGAGTTAACATCAATGTCGTCAACAACCCCGGTGGAGTTGCCGGTTCTGTTGGTATGGCAGCTGCATTTGCTAAGGACCCCGACGGTTACACTATCTGTGGTCTGTCCGAATCCTGTGTAACTTCAGCAGTAATGGGCGGATTCCCTGAAAGAATGAATGTATGGGATTTCTTTATCATCGGTGGTTCACCCGACATCGTTTCTGTAACTCCCGATGCTCCCTATAACTCTATTGAAGAACTGGTTAAAGCTGCCAAAGCTAATCCCGGATCTATCAGAGCAGGTGCTTCCGGTGCCGGTTCTATTCACCACCTGAACCTTCTGGCCTTCGAAAAAGGTGCTGGTGTTGAGTTTAACTTTATTCCCTACGACGGTTCAGCCCCTGCCCAGAATGCAGCCATGACTGGAGAAATAACTCTTGTTATTACTTCTGTTGCAGAACAGGCACAGTTGATCCGTGGTGGAAAACTGAGACCTCTTGGAATGCTCGTACCTGAAGCTTTTGAACTGGGAGACACAAAGATTCCTTCTGCTTTTGATGCTTACCCCAGCATGAGCGAATTCCTGCCCATCTCTCAGGCTATCGGTTTTGCTATCCGCAAAGATGCAGATAAAAAGATCAAATCAAAACTGACAAATGCATTTCAAGTTGCCATGAACTCTGAAGCTGTAATAGAATTCGGAAAGAAAAACTACTACATCCTCTCAGGTAAATCCGGTGCTGAAGCCAATAAAGTATTTGACAGCCTCGAATCCAACTTTGGATGGACTCTGCAAGAACTGGGAGCTGCCAAGGTAGATCCTGCTTCTCTTGGAATCCCCAAACCATAATTGATACAGTCTCAAAAAATGTTCTAAAAAAAAGAGCTGTTCCTGGGTGTGGAGTCCTATATAATGAGGCTCCGGGGGACAGCTTTTTTAGGACTCACAGATAAGGAAGATTTTATAATGGAAGAACAAAAATTACGTCAGTATGATTTCCTGACAGCTGCATTTCTTATTTTATTCGGGATATGGGAACTCTTTGAAACATTCAAAATGCCAATGACAGACTCCTATGGAGGGGTCGAGACCGTCTGGTATGTTTCTCCGGCACTGTTTCCTCTTTTTATAGGTGCAGCCCTTATCCTCCTGGGATTTATTCTTTTGAGAAATTCTATAAAAACCGGTGGTGCAGCAGATTTCATTCATGCAATGAAAAGCATTGGTAAATCCAGAATATCGAACAAGTCCGTCCGAGTTCTGACGGTCTTGCTCGCACTTGTATCATTCGTTTATATACTGATCCCCTATATTGATTTTTTTATGAGTATTACTCTGTTTCTATTTTTTCTATGCACTGCCTTCTATCCAGACCATGACGAATTCAGAAAGAGATTTGTCAAACATTACCTGGTGGGAATCGGGATAATTCTGATTCTGCTCATCACGGGTCTTTCAGGTGTACTGAACAGCATCCTGAAGTACAATATGGATATACTGTCTCTGATCTTCCTGATCTACCTGAATATCGTAGCTAGAAAAATGGCAAAAGGCTTTGAAATCCCCAAAAAGCTCATCCGTCAGGTGACCATAATATCATTAGTTGTACCGCTGATTCTTTGTCCTTTATTCCGATACTTCCTGCTGGTTCCCCTGCCCGTAGAAGGAGGAATCATCAAGCTGATGAACCTCGTATATTACACCATACGATAGGTCTTTCAATTTATCGCGGTTATTTTGCTCAAGAGAGCCCCTTGGGTCACAATGAAAAATGACATCATGGGCCTTCGGAGCCTTATTAACAAGGAGATTTTATGGGAGTTTTTGAACCCTTACAGATTTTTTTTATCAACATCGGTGGGATGCTGATAAGCCCCACGATCATGCTGCTCCTCTTCTCATCGGTCATCATGGGGATTGTTTTCGGAGCGACTCCCGGTCTGACAGCCACCCTTGGAGTTGCACTGTTAACAACACTGACATACAGTATGGATACATCCACAGCCATGGTTGCCCTGATGGGAATCTATGTGGGAGGTGTCTATGGAGGTAGCTACACAGCCATTCTGGTTAATATTCCAGGAACCGCAGCATCGGCGGCTACGGCACTCGATGGTTATCCTCTGGCCTGTAAAGGCCAGGCAGGCCGTGCTCTTGGACTGACTACAACATCATCGGCTATCGGAACCTTTATCGGGATGATGTTCGTGGTGATGCTTTCACCGGTCATCTCAGCCATGGCACTTCAGTTTACATCCTTTGAGTTCTTCCTGCTGGCCCTTTTCGGTATCGTTATCAGCGGTACCCTGACAAGCCAGGACCTGGTATACAAGGGTTGGATTGCCGGATTCTTAGGACTCTTTCTGGCTACGATCGGAAGAGATAAACTTCAATTCTATCCCCGTTTTACATTCGGGATGAGTGAACTGGAAGGCGGTCTGGACCTGGTCCCTGTATTAATCGGAGCCTTTGGAATACCCCAGATTATGAGCACCATCCGGGATAACTTTAAAATTGGAAAAACCAAAAAATTCGACAAAATTATCCCTGATTTTAAGACAATCGCTCACAATACTCCTGCAATCATCCGTTCATCCCTGATCGGTGTTGGAATTGGATCCGTACCGGGCATCGGAGAAGATATCGCCGGATGGGTATCCTATGGTGCCGCTAAAAAAGCAAGTAAACATCCCGAGGAATTTGGAAATGGATCTGTCGAGGCTGTTATTTCAACAGAAACAGCCAACAATTCCTGTATCGGTGGAGCAATGATCCCTCTATTGACCCTGGGTGTCCCCGGAAGTCCTCCAGCAGCCATGCTGCTGGGAGCCCTGCTGCTCCATGGAATACAGCCCGGACCCATGCTGATGATAGATCATCCCACATTCATTCTGGACATCACCGCCATTCTTCTTCTGGCCTCATTAACCATGTGGGTCTGCGGTATCCTTCTGGCCAAGCAGGTGATTAAAGTCCTGAAGATTCCTACCTCCCTTTTTATGCCTGTCATTGCAGTACTCTGTGTGATTGGTTCTTATGCTCTGGGAATACGGATCTTCAACCTCTACCTGATGCTCCCCATCGGAATCATTGCCTATTTCCTCTCAGAAATGAAGTATCCCATTGCGCCTCTGATCATCGGTGTCAGTCTGGGAGATATGTGTGACCAGAATCTGCGACGAGCCCAGATGGTATCACAGGGAAGCTTTTTACCTGTGATCACCCGCCCCGTCTCCCTGATTCTGTTCATTTTGATTCTGCTTCTCATTGCCGGTCAAATCCCGGTCTTCCAGAAACTGCAGAAACGGATAGGAAACAGAATCAACTTAATATTGAAGAAAAAATCTCCAAAAACACCGGAAGATATGAAAGACTGATTTCTCTCTCTCAAGTTTAATGAAGGCTGTTCTTAGGAGAACAGCCTTTTTTGGGCACTGATCATTGCTTATTTTAATAAAAATGAATGGACAAATAACAGAGTTAGTATAGGATTAAATAAAATTATGACAGAATCCATATCAATCAGTAAATTTTGAGGAGCATCCTCTGAAAGAACACTACCATCTGATCCTGAATCCAGCGGCCGGCAAGGGTAAAGCCCAGGAGAAGCTGCCGGTCATTGAAAAATACTTTAAAGAGTATGGAGCGGCCTATACCATCCACAAGACGGAAAGACCGGGTCATGCGGCTCAATTGGCAGCCTCACTGGCAGAGAATGAACACCATCACAACATAGCCATCGTCGCCGCCGGGGGGGACGGAACCTGCAACGAGGTCGTCAACGGCCTGATGAATTTCAGAAATATCATGAATGACAGTCCCCTTCCCGCCTTTGGAGTCCTGCCCATCGGCCGGGGCAATGACTTTGTCTTCGGAGCCGGAATGCCCCTGAATTTGACAAAATCCCTGGAGAATCTGATTCAGGATAAGACTGTTACACTGGATATCGGCTGGATCAGGGGCGGAAAAGCCCCGGAAGGACGTTATTTTGCCAACGGTGTGGGCATCGGCTTCGATGCCATCGTCAATGCCGAGGCCGCTAAAATCAAATGGTTTCAGGGTTATATTATTGCGGCGGTCAAAACCATCATAACCTACCCCAGGGCTCCCCAGGTAGATCTGTATTATGATGATGATATGATACAGAGCCAGGCGGCACTGATCTCCTTTATGAATGGAAAGCGTCTGGGTGGAGCCTTTATAATGGCCCCCCAGGGAGATATGTTTGATGGTTTTCTGAATCTGAACACGACACGTCAATGCTCCAGGCGGGATATGATCTCAGCCCTCTTTGATTATCTAAAGGGAAGCCAGGGAAGGAGAGAGGATACATTTACCGCCATGGGTGAAAGATTCCGGGTCGTGGCCCGTCAGGGCTCACTTGTGATCCATGCCGACGGTGAGACTCTGAGCACAGAAGAGGCGGAAGTGGATATCCACTGCATCCCCAGGGCATTGGAACTGATCAAAGGCTAGACGCCTCTCTGTTCCAATAATTCTTTGACAGCAAAGCGATTTTAATTTAGGATTGAATCGTTAGTTGAGCATCATTTTTGAAAATTATAGAAAAAGGCGAGGTAATCATGCGATCCGATAAGAAGCAGTTTTTCCTGATCCCCCTTATCATTCTGCTTGCCCTCTCTTGTGAGCAAAAAGCTGAGAGCATAACCTCCCCGGGCATATACCTCAGCGTCATGGGTTTTAACGAAGAGATCTCCCACATGGAAATTGAAAAACTCACGGGAGATTCCCAGCTGGATTTTGAAGATTTTGTAGCCGGGTTGAAGAAAGAAACGGGAACCCTGTTGTACCGCAGCGTCGATGAAGCCCTTCAGTACATTACCTCGAATGAATACCTACTGCCCGAAGAGCTTTCCAGTATTGCCATTATCACCTTTTCCGATGGATTGGATCAGGGTTCCGCCTTTGTGGTTGATGCCTACGATTCAGGTCCTGAATACCTCGCGGCCCTTGATGCAAAACTGGAAGAAAAGATTCACGGTGTCCCTGTCAGTGCCTACACCATCGGCTACCAGGGACTGGACAATAGTGAGGACTTTACAGGCTTCTCCACTGTGATGGATCAACTGTCCAACAGCCTCGGTGCCAACTACCTGGCCAACAACATTTCAGATCTGGAAGACCGATTCGCCCAGATGGCGAATGACCTGGACATTGTGTCCCACACCCAGAACCTGAATCTGACGATTCCCGGCAATGACAACGGCAAGCCCATCCGTTTCACCTTTGACGGGGCGGCTGATGCGGCCAGTTCCACCGTCTATATTGACGGGGTTTTCACAGATGTGAATGGAATCAGATCCATCGCGGATCTCTCATACAGCGGATTGACCAGCAGCACGGGTGATGCCAGTATAGGCACTCAGATTTCGCTGTCCCGCATCACCTTCCCCTTTACCAATGTGTCCCTGAAAAGCGGGTCCCTGATAAGCCTGAGCGAGATTAAACAATACTGGTATAACTCCACCAGTTCTTCCTGGATACCCAATACGGAGTTCAACCCCAACGAAGACACCGAAACAGAGACAGTGAGGAGCAGCGCCATCATCATGCTGGTTATGGACTGCAGCTCCTCCCTGGGTGCTGATGATTTTGACATCCTGAAAAGAAACGTATACAGCTTTATCAATACCCTGTACAGGGATTACATGACCGAGTAAAGAGAAAGGAAGTACTAATGAAAAAGATTCTGTTTATCCTGCTGATCATCCCCTTCTTCCTGAGCTCCTGTACCCTTTTCGGCATTCCTGAGGTCAGGTACAGGCAAAACATGCTGGATGGAACCATTCTCCAGGGGGTAAGGTTCGACGGCGCGGTCTATGAAAAGACCTTTTATGTGGGAACCTCTACAGATTATCTGAACACCAGCACAGGGTCGGGAATCGTTGAATGCAAAATCGGAGGCTCCTGGATTATAGCTTCAGAAAACATTCAGCTTGAGGGGGGCAAAAATTCTATTTTTATTTCCGGGACTGTCGGCGCCTTTGATGTCACCGCACAGAAGGACAAGAAATAATGAAATCAACGATACGAATCCCTGGAGGATGTGAATGAAAAAGATCTTGCTGCTTCTGCTCCTGGTTCTGTTCACCCTATCAATAGGTGCAAATGAAAACTGGATATATTCCGGTTTTGAATACTCAAAAATATTCGAGACCGCGAGTTTTGAAGGTATCGGATCAGAGAGGGAACTCTCTTCTATCGGAGCCAATATTTCGGGCTATTCCTTCAGTGATTTTTCCAGTGGCGGATTCTTTTTCCACTCGTCCATTCTCTTCCCCTATCATATGAAACTCACAAATGGGGACGAGGTTATCAGCCTGGGGAGAAAAGATGTGGTTTATAACTACCTCTTCAGCCTGATGGCCGGTCCCGCCTTTAAAACATCTTCCAACAGGGTGATGCAGATGTACGGCGGCCTGGGTCTTCACGGCTCGGCTCTGCTGGTGGGCATGGGAAGTGCCTATTACGGAGAATATGTCTCTCAGAAGACCTTCAATGTCGGAGTAGGCATGGATTTGGCCGGCAAGGTCAACTTCACACCCAACTTTTACTTCTCTTTAGGGGCCATGGGAGTCTGGGATTTCTACAACTATACGGAATTGAGGGTGAACGGATATTCTGCAGAGACCGAATTTGATAAGTTTCGTACCTTTGTCATCAACCCATTCGCCTGTTTCGGATTCAGCTGGGAATCCTGATCTGCCCGAACAAAAAAAAGCTGCCCTTATTAAAAGGCAGCTTTTTTTTGTTGGTTAAAGATTTGATTGCACTGGAATCGCTGTTTAGAAGTCTTTTTCCTGAACAGTTTTTCTTTTATCATTCTTTGCTTTTTCAATAGCGGAGTCACACATTTCTCTGATTTTGTCTGAGAGAACATCAATCACTTTAGCGGAACATTTCAGATCACCATTGCTCTTGATGTAGTTTTTAACCTTAGATGATACCACCAGGGTTTCTTTTTCAGCCATAAATTGCTCCTTATGCCAATTAGTTGAGGCCTATTCTACCACAGGTACAGCTAGTAAATAAATAGAAAAACGCAAAGCGCTGGAAAAAAAAGCACTCTTAGAATAATATATTCCTGTTATTTCTTCTTTTTGAACCTGGAGGATCGATTTGAAACAGTTTTTCCTGATTTTGATACTGGCCATTCCTATGACATTAATCCCTCTGACTGCGGAGGAAACCGGTGATACCCTGAAATGTTACCTCCTGACCGTTGGTCCGGGAAAAGAACTCTACCTCTGGTTCGGCCATACAGGGATCATCATCGAAGAGGCAGACAAGTCCCGTTTTTATGATTTTGGCAATTTTTCATTCAAGGCCGACCATTTCTACCGGAACTTCGCCATGGGAAGACTCATATATCTGAAAATCGGAGTCTCCGCCAAGGCCTATCTGAACTACATTGTCACTGAAGACAGAGATGTCACCCTGCAGCAGCTGAATATCTCCAGAGAGAAGATACTTGAAATGAAAGAAGAACTGGAAAGGAATACCCTTCCGGGAAATAATACCTACCTGTATCACCATTATCTGGATAATTGCTCCACCCGTCCCCGGGATATAATTGACAAGGTCCTGGATGGGCAATTGAAAGAGGCCACCAACCGGAAGGCAGACGCCAGCTTCCGCAGCAGCTTCAGGCGCTTTACCAGTCATAGCTTCTTTCCCGACTGGCTGCTGTCCCTTCTTCAGGGTAGAACCATAGACGGCCCCATAACCTACTGGGACACAATGTTCCTGCCGGATGAACTGATGAAGCATCTGGACACACTGATGGTTACAAGCGATGAGGGCCTTGAAGCGGCAGTTCAGAATAAAAAGATTCTGGCAAAATCCTCACAGGGCAGAACCATTCCGGCCCAGCCTCCCCTCTCGGGAGTACCCGCTCTATTGTATGGTCTGGCCGCCGGGTTCATCCTGATGATGCTTCAAAGGTTCTCTTTAGAACGCAAGGGGAAAGCCGCCCGCAGTGCCGCTCTCCTGTTCTTCCTGATTCTCACAGTGATCAGCCTCTTCGGCCTGATTGTATGGTTTATCTCTTTCTTCACTGACCATCTGGTGGCCCGTCAGAACATCAACGTCATGATGTTTCATCCCCTGTATCTTGTTCCAGGGTTTTTCCTGCTGAAACAGTCGGGGAAGAGACTCTTAAGATTCTGGCAGATTCAGGGAGGAGTCTGGATCCTGATGGTAATTATGAATACAGCATTTTTTCATCAAGAGAACCTGATAACAGTCCTGTTCTTTCTCCCCTTCCTGGCCTGCCAGCTCTTTATTCTGAAAAAGCCGACTTATTCAACCCAGCCGGCCTGATCAGGAAAAAAGGATTCTTTTATTGAGGCAGGTCGATCCGGTTATCCTTCAATCCCGGCCACCGGGCTGCCGCCTTATCCAGTTTTTCAGGATGAGCCATGACCGAAACAGAGTCATCATCCCAATGGGACAGGAGTTCCCGGCTGGCCTCCTGCAGGTCCACAGACCGGCAGCTCATAAGATCATCCCGTTTCCTCTGTCTGAGTTCATCACTGATAAGATACAGCTGCCTCTTAAGGACGATCATGCTCTTTTCTGAGGGCGAAACCGGCCTCATTTCTTTTCCCACCACCGAGATGAGTGATTTTTCAAGCTCCCCTTCATCCTCAAAATCAGTAAATTCCTCCAGGCTCTCTTTAAAGGCAATCAGGGTGTTCTCCACCTCAGGGTCTCTATAGGTTGCAAATGTAAAGATCTGATCTAAACCGGAATGAGTACTGAAGGCACCGTAGGCACCGCCTTTCATTCTGATTTTTTCCCAGAGGGGGCCTGTTTTCAGAAGGTGGCTCAGTAAAATCTGAGAGGCCACTTTTCTGTCCAGAAGGGAGACACCCCGGATGGCTTTCCCGACAAACCCTATCAGAGCAGGAATTCCCAGGCCTTCAGCCTTCAACAGGGAAGAGTCTGTTGAGGATGCGGCAAGTTCATCCATCAAGGGGCTCAGCACAGGACCTGTTGCTGTCAATTCTGGAAGTGTATCCTTCCAGAAAGCAGACATGACTGTCCCCGACTCCTTCAGGACCGATTCATCCATGGTCAGGCTGAGAGTCAGATTCGACAGGGAAAAGACCCGGTCCCGGATACCTTTCATCAGAGAGGCCAGCTCGGGCATCCTGTGTTTCTGCTGCACCAGGGATTCCAGAAACTGCACCTGTCCAATCCCGAACATTTTGTCTTCAAGCCGGGCAGAGCTGCTGAAACGGCTGTTGGCCCGGAGCATCACATAGGCGTGACCCCCGGGAACCAGAGAGGATTTCATATCATTCCAAAGCTCCACCAGAATCTGCTCCATCCGTGTATGATTATCAAAATCTGCCTGAGCCAGGAGAGAAGCCGCCAGATCCAGGGCCTCCTGCCGCTGACCTTCCAGCATTTTGAGCCGGACATACAGATAGGTCTCAGGTTTTTCAAAAGGCTCATCTCCCACCTTATGGCCCGCCTCCACAGACACTCCTAATCCACCGGTTTTCATAGAGAGGTCTCTCGTGATCACATCATAGGGGACTCCTGGTAAACCTGTACCGGTCAGGAGTTTGGTAAAGAGAGGCAGGAAGGGATACAGGTCATCCTCCAGCCCTGCCAGTGAAAATGCCATGTCGTTGTAGAGGATTCCGTTTGTAAACACACCCTGACTCAGCAGGGTGGCCGATCCCAGAGGGCTGATATCAAAGTCCAGGAGATTCACTTTAACCGGGATATCGCTCCTCTGGAGGAAGGGTACGCCCCCCTCATCCTCGAGTTCCTGAAAGTCCTTGAGGGACTGATTCTTCTGTTCCAGTTCTAATCGCTCCTCTTCACTCATGGAGGCCTGAAGGGTCTCCAGTTCTGTTATCAGTGCTTCTTCCTGTTTTTTACCCATCAGTGGGTCAGGTTTGATTGTCACCAGGGACCAGTGAGGATTGTCCAGAATCCACTCTTTCAGAATCGATTCAAAGTAACCTTTTTGCCCTGACTTTTCCCGGACTTCTTTCATGACCGGATCAAAACGGAGGGAAGACACCGGGGGCATGTCATAATTCCAGCCCTTCATGATCTTCCTTAGAAGTCTGATTCCGAAGGGACCGCCCCCCTTCACCTCTCTGGCACGGAACTCGACAAGGCGCATACAGCTCTCTTTTAAATCCTCGTCAAATCCCTTTGCACTCAGATCCGCCAGGGTGGTAAACACGAGGTTCTTCAGAGCCTCCGCCTTAGGGGGATCAGTTCCTCTGAGAGCCACCGAAAAAACGGCTTCATTGAGATCAAAATCCACACCGCTCACAGGAGACAGGTCCTCTCCCAATCCTGATTCCAGAAGAGCCTTGTGCAGGGGGGCTCCGGCATTACCCATCAGCATTTCGGTCAGAATGGACATGCTCAGGGAACGGACAGGATCATCGGGGGCAAAGATTTTCCAGTTGAGTGAGATGGTACTCTTGTTTTCCCCTGTGTCATCCTCTCCCAGAGGCCAGGTCTTTTCTAAGATCCGGGGCTCAGTCCAGGATTTCTGGAGAGGTACAAATGAATCGACCTTCTTTGCCTGGAACTCTCCAAGAAAACGGGAATCCAGAAAGGACAGAATTTTTTCGGAAGGAATATTCCCATATAGAAAGATCTTGCAGTTTGAGGGGTGATACCAGGCCTTATGAAAGTCGACAAACTCTTCATAACTGAGGGAAGGAATAGACTCGGGCTCCCCCCCGGAATCCACACCATAGGGATTATCAGGAAAAAGAGAACGGATGCACCACTCGCTGGCAATGCCCTCCTGGGAGGAGTAGTTCCCCTTCATCTCATTGTAGACAATTCCTGTGCGCACCAGCCGTCCCTGATCATCCCATTCCAGACGATGTCCCTCCTGTCTGAAAACCTCTTCATTCAGATTGGGAAAAAAGACGGCATCCCCGTACACGTCCATCAGATTAAAATAATCTTTTTCCAGAACACTGGCGGCAGGATAAAGGGTCTTATCCGGATAGGTCATGGCATTGAGGAAGGTATTCACACTCCCTTTCATCATGGAAAGAAAGGGATCCTTAACGGGAAATTTTTTGGATCCGCAGAGAACCGAGTGTTCCAGAATATGAGCGACTCCGCTGCTGTCTGCCGGAGGCGTTCTGAAGTTGAAGGAAAAAAGGTTCTCCTCATCATCATTCAGCACATGATAAATCTGGCAGCCTGACTGTATATGTTCAAAGAGGTACCCTTGGCCCCTGTACTCATCGAGCTCATCTGTACTGATGTGTTTGAAGCTTGCGGGATAATTCGGTTTTGACATGTATTTTTATCTCCTATTGTACCAATATAATCATATTTCACAGGAGAGGACAGGATTCTTTACTGGAAGGATACAGTTCGAAGGGAAAGATGGAACTGAAAAAAGCTAACTGGTTTTCTGGTGGGATTCTTTTTCATTGACAATGCGGCTGACAGGTCCCCGCCATTTAAAGACAGGGCCGAAACTGGTCACATTGAAATAACCCGAATCACTCAGAATCGCGGCGGCACGTCCTGACTGCAGGGGAGACCGGCCGTATACGACCATATTGATAAATAAATTATCCGTCGGCAGGAACGAGCTCAGTTGTCCGTAGGGAACATTGATAGCCGTCGGGATATGCCCTTTCTGAAACTCCGCCTTGGAACGTACATCAATCAGAAAGTACTCATATTGATCCTGACTGATTAATACCTGAAGAGAACTATTCAGAGACAGATTATTCCGCTTGTCCCTGTTTCTTCTGATGCGGTAGAAAGGGACCAGTAAGGCAACAACACCCACGGCTATTATGATTATGACATACTTTAACACCTGAACCATGTGTTTATTCTAACATGGAAGGATTATTTTGGGAATGTGAATAGATATTTCAAAAGGGCGTAAAAAAAGAGGTCCAAATGGACCTCTTCGCGATTTAAGTGATTATCTCCGGGTAGTCTCAGTCTTCCTGAGTTTCTTAGCCTGTTTTCTGATCATGGCTTTCTTCTTCCGGTTTTTAATAGTGGAGGGTTTTTCAAAGTATTCCCGTTTTTTCCATTCCCGGATAATACCTTCCTTTTCCACCATACGCTTGAACCGTTTGATAGCTTTTTCCAGGGGCTCGTCGTCACTAATTCTTATGTTGGCGATATTGAATCACCTCCCTTGTTCTTTTAGACTTACTCTACAGTATCGTTCATTATGGTCAATATTTCATCTTTGTCAATAAGAGGAAGTGTAAGATATCTCTCAGGGTTAACAGGAATTGTGTTCACTCTGAGTTCCCAGTGCAGATGGGGTCCTGTAACCAGACCTGTTGAGCCAACAGTTCCCAGAATTTCTCCCTGAGAAACCCAATCTCCCGGTTCAACATCAATGCGGTCCATGTGGTAATAAAGGGAGTAGACTCCCGGCAGATGCTCCAGAACCACCGTCCATCCGGTCAGGATCCTGTCTTCCGCCATGACGACGGCTCCCTCGAGGGGTGCCATAATTTCTGTTCCCGTATCGGCGGCCATATCCATCCCGGTATGGAGAGAATTAGCGGTTCCGCCATCCTTATACAGATAGGTTCTTCTGTCGCCATACCAGGAGGTTATGATAAACTCTTTCACAGGGGGTAAAAACACAGCTACAGGATGAATAGAACCCTTGGAAAGCTTGTTCAAAAGGGCCCACAATCTTCGGGATTGATCTCTCTTTTCAGCGGAGTCATCCGTTCTTAGAGTGCTCATATCCTTGTTCAAAGGGATATCTTCCGATCTAAAATCCCTGGCTCTTATCAGCACAGGCTGTTCATACACAGAGAAGCCTTTGGAATTTCTGATTTCTGCCCGCAACTGGTAGGTTCCGGATTCCATATCAGAAGCAAGGCCCATTAGGCCTATATAATCAGAACCCGTCCCTTCTTCCAGCTCAAAGGCGAGGCCTTGAGCGTTGGAACGCACGACCCCATTCTCATCTTTCAGTATAAAAAGGATTTCATCATCAGGACTTCCCTGATGCACAAGGACGGTCAGAATATCACCCGGTGAGGCATGAGGAGTCGAAAGGAGAGTCTGGGCAGCGATGGAGACATGACAAAACAGGAGAAACAGCAGGCTGGGGAAAATCAGTAGTTTTTTCAATTGGCAGGCTCCATATCGATCACTGTTATCTGTAAGGATTCACGGTTCATATAATAGTTTCGACTTACATGATACAGCAGATTAACCCTGTTGTCAGGACTCATGTATTCCTTAAAATTTTCTGCACCGTTCCAGTAGAGAGCTGGAAATTTAGAGGATTCCGAGGACAGGAGGAATTTCAGATGGTTCTGAGGTTCCTTGCCTATGAGTTCGGATTTTTCAATCAAGAGATTCCTGCTGAAAAACAAGAGCGGTCTGAATCCTTCCCCATAGGGTCCCAGTCGGCCGACCATCTCCCAGAGTTCAGGATTTAGATACTCTCCGGGAATTTCCGCGTCCACATCGGGTATATCTTCGGCGATTTCGGGTTTCCAGGTTCTGCAGAATTCTCCCAGCTTTCGGACAAAGAGTTCTTCCTTCGATCCCTCCATGCTGAACCCGGCGGCGCAATCATGCCCTCCGAAGTCAACAAAAAGATCTGCATGGGCGTGGAGAAGAGGCTGAATGGAACAGCCCCTGGGGCTGCGGATAGAGCCGGACAGGCTGCCGTCTTCCTGCCGGGACAGGATCAGGGAGGGGACAGAAAAGGTGTTTACCATCTTTGCGGCCAGAATCCCGGTGATCCCCCGGGGTATTTGCAGTGACCGGACCATGATCAGCTTGTTGTGAAGGCTTTCCTGGCTGCCGCGGGCTTCTTCCAGGGCACTGTCCCAGAGGGAATCTCCCAGTTTCTTCCGCTCCTGGTTCAGATCATGAAGGGCATCGGCAAGGCTGGTTCTGACAGCCTCATCCTGCGTGATGAAAAGTTCCACCGCCTTATCGGCCTGTCCCATCCTCCCGGAAGAGTTGATCCAGGGAGACACCATCCAGGAGACATCATTGGTTTCGAGTGGTTTCCCCAGCAGCCTCTGCCGGATAAACAGTTCCCTCAGCCCAGGTCTGACCGCCTTGCCCAGGAGAGTCATCCCTCTTTTGACCAGAATCCGGTTCTCATCCACCAGGGGCATAAGATCCGCCAGGGTTCCCAGAGCCACCAGGTCAAGGGCTTTCTCAAAGGGTTCAAAGGCTCCCGTATATCGTTTGAGCATCAAACCGGAGAACAGGTGAAGGAAGGCCTCTCCATTATCGGGAGCCTTATCACCGTACCGGGCCAGACGGCTCTTATCCCGGAGAGTCTGAAAATCCATCCCCTTTAAACCCGGAAAATCAAGGCAGATTTCATCGGCAATATCACTGATGTGGAGTTCAGCGGATTTGCCGAAGACCTGATCCAGCAAATCCTGCTGGGAGGGTAGATCATAACTGAACAGGGGCCAGCCTTTCAGGCTTTCTGCCAGCTCCTCGAGGGGAATTTCCTCACTGAGGGAATAGACCTTCCGGCTGGTCTCCACCAGGTTGATATATTTGTAAATTTCCAACTGGTTTTTCTCTTTGTTGATATAAAAGAAACAGTACTCATGACCGTAGAGTTCTGTTCTTGAAAAACAGAGAGCCCAGATGAGTTTGGATACAACCGCACAGCCCGCCAGGCCTTCGAAGGGATAGGAGTCATCCTGAACCTTGGGATTGATGATGCATAGGGCATCGGGGAGCTTCTCCGCTCTTGGATTGTGATGGTCCAGTATGATCACATCGATTCCCAGCTCTCCCGCCAGGGCAACCTCTTTGAAGTCAGAAATCCCGCAGTCCACACAGAAAATAAGGGTTCCATCCCGGGAGGCAAAATCCCTGATAACATCAGGATTCAGTCCGTAGGCTTCCTCTCCCGTAGGGACTTTCCATTCTGCATTGATTCCTGCATCCGCCAGGGCCTCAATGAGGAGGATCGTCGAGGTGATCCCATCCACATCACGGTCTCCGCAGATAATCACATGCTCTTTTTCTTCCGCTGCCATCTGAATTCTGTCTATCGCATCCGACATATGACGAAAGAGGAAGGGATTATGAAGGTAACGAAAATCATCTTCCAGAAAGAAGCGGCTTTCCTCCAGGTTAAAACCTCTCCGCACCAGGATGGAAGCCTGAAGCAGGTTCATTCCGGTTTTATCAGAGAGCTGACGGACACGGCCGCCTTCTATATCTTTTTTAGTCCATTTCATACTTATTTTACCATTCTCCGACTTCTTTCAGGATAAGGGACTCCGGAGTCATCGGGTCCGGTGAGATGATGACAGCCTCTTCAAGAGAGGCGAGGGCCTGACAGGCCTCCTTTTCATTCAAGGCAAAAATCTCACAGAGAAGATCCCCGTTGACTACCGAGTCTCCCCTTTTTTTATTAAAATGCAATCCTGTATGAGGCTGCACCGGATCATCCGCCTTGTTCCGGCCGACTCCCAGACCCAGGGCGCACATACCGATTTTAAAGGCATTGATTTCATGAATGACTCCCTCCCGGGGAGCCCGGAATTCTACTTTAAAAGGGGCTCGCCATCTTCCCGCATGATCCAGAAACCAGTCCCAGTCAGCCCCCTGAGCAATCATGTTTTCCCGGAACCTGTCTGCTCCTTCTCCGTTTCTTATTTTCTGCCGGCACATGTCCATGGCCTCGTCAGGGTCTCTGCAGATTCCTGCAGTCAGAAGCATCCGGGAGCAGAGAGCCAGGGTCACTTCCATCAGGTCATCAGGACCGTCACCCTGCAGGCTGTTCCATGATTCTTCCACTTCCAGAAAGTTACCGACCATATTGCCCAGTGGCTCTTCCATGGCGGTAATGAGGGCGATGACCCTGCGGCCCATGCTCTTCCCCGTATTCACCAGGGATTCGGCCAGGATTTCCGCATCCTTCAGGGTTTTCATGAAGGCTCCGGAACCGCATTTTACATCAAAGACAAGGGATTGAGCCCCTTCGGCCAGTTTTTTGCTGAGGATACTGGCTGTGATCAGAGGAATGGATTCCACCGTAGCCGTGACATCACGGAGGGCGTACATTTTTCTGTCTGCCGGCACGACTTCTGCGGTCTGTCCAATAACCGCATACCCGGCGCGTCCTATGATTCTCTTCAACTCACCTTGAGAGGCATTGATGGTATAACCTTTGACCGATTCCAGTTTATCCAGGGTTCCCCCGGTGTGTCCCAGGGCACGGCCGCTCATCATAGGGACCTGAGCACCGCAGGCCGCCGCCAGAGGCGCCAGGATCAGGGATGTTTTATCGCCCACACCGCCGGTGGAATGCTTGTCCACCAAAGGTCCTGCCAGGTCTGAGAGATCCATCACCTTGCCTGATTCCATCATCAGCCGGGTGAGGAGGCCCGTCTCTTCTGCATTCATTCCCTGAAAGTAAACGGCCATAAGCCAGGCGCTGACCTGGTAATCGGGGATGTCTCCGGAGACAGAACCATTAATAAAAAAACGGAGTTCCTCCTCTGTTAGAGCCGCTCCGTCACGTTTTTTCATGATGATATCAACGATGCGCATCCTGTTACTCCCTTGAATTAAAAATACCCTACAATCGCCCCTTCTGTCAGCCCTTGAATTGGACCCTGTACAAAGGACTGTATTCCGCCTCCCGGGTTTCAAGGCAAGAAAGAGTCGTTTCATACCTCATATTTTGATGCATCCATGCCCACGACTTCAATATTATCCTTATTGAAAAATTATTTTGAGGGATTCCTGATCCATTTTCAACCTGACAATAGACCTCAATATGGTCATAATGTAGGCCGTCAAACTTTCAAGGGTATCTGAATCCACCTCGGGTAGCACTTTTTTCTCCATCACGGCTTCCAGGAAGATTCGGGCAGAAGCTGTGAGCAGAGGCAGACTGTCGATGCGGCAGCGGGAGCAGACAACCATTCCTTCGCCGGAATAACAGACTGCTTTAGTCGGGGGGGCGGGTCTGCCGCAGCGGGAACAGCGGTTTGTTTCAGGCTGAATGCCTTCCAGTGCCAGATAATCCCAGAGGGATCTCAGGAAGATTCCCGGAACCATCGCGCCCTCGGCGTTGCTGAGATTTCTGAACAGGTTTTCTGACATATTAAAGAAATCCTGGCTTCCTCCTCCCGCATAAGTCTGTATAATCAGGTCCGACCAGAACAGGGCGGCATAATATTTATTCAGATGAGTATGGAAACTATCCCGGCTTTCAAGGCATTCTCCCTCTTTCAGACGCCACAGCTTTTTAACCGGATCATAATAGAGGTCCCCGCGACAGAGGGAAAAGGGCTGAATCAAGGCCCTCTGAGCCCCCGACTTTTTTCCTTTCACACCGAAAACCGCAATGCGGATCAATCCCTGTCCGGCACTCAGAATAAGAACAAGTTTATGGTTTTCACCCATATCAGAGGATTTTAATGGAATATAATTTTCTTTAATCAGTCGATTCATAGTCCTGTTTTAGTATAGGTTAAAGGATCGCCCGGGAAAAGAGAGAAATGTCTTGCCTTTAAGGGCCCGAAATTTTAAATTCTATAAGAGTACATTCCGGATGGCATCAGCTTGCCCGCTCCAGAGAACAAGTACTGTTATCAGGAACACATAGAGGTATGCCATGTCAGATAATGAGATCATCGTAGCGGAGAAGGCCTTGCCGGAAAAACTGTTTATTGTCCCCCTTTTGGGTAAGCCGATTTTTCCAGGGATCTTTACACCCATCATGATCACGTCCAATGAAGATATTGAAATTGTGAATCAGGCAATGGAAAATGATAAAGTCATCGGTCTGATCTTACTCAAAGAAGAAGATGAATCAGCCACAGGTCCCGACGATATATTCCAGATAGGAACAGCCGCCAAAATCGTCAAGAAAATCAATCTTCCCGATGGTGGAGTGAATATATTCATTTCAACGGTGAAGCGGTTTAAAATCAGGAAGTTCTTTACCAGCGAAGCTCCTCTGATTGCGGCAGTAGACTATCTGAATGACATCATCGGAAAAGAACAGAAGGATGAGTTAAAAGCCCTGACACGTTCGGTCATCTCTGAGATGAAACATATATCCGAAGACAATCCTCTCTTTTCAGAAGAAATGCGCCTGAATATGGTCAATATCGATAATCCCGGCAAGATTGCCGACTTTATAACTTCCATCCTGAATATAGACAGGGTGCAGCAGCAGCAGATTCTTGAAGAGCTGGATGTACGGGCCCGAATGGAAAAGGTTCTTGTTTTTATCAAAAAGGAACAAGACCTTCTGCGGATTCAGAAAAAGATTGCCAGCCAGATCAACGAAAAGATTGAAAAAAGCCAGAGAGAATACTTCCTGAGAGAAGAGATCAAGGCCATTAAAAAAGAACTGGGTGAACCGGTAGATTCAAAATCCAGTGAGTACATCAAGTTCAAGGATGTGGTGGACAAACTTAATTTTGAAGGTGAGATCAAGGAGCAGGTAGAGCGGGAACTGGAAAAGTTTGCCCTCATGGACCCCTCCTCTTCCGAATATATTGTGACACGGAACTATCTTGAAACAATCGTCAACCTTCCCTGGAAGGAACCCAAGCCCGATGTGATCGACATGATCAAAGGAGAAAGAATTCTCAACCATGACCATTACGGTCTGGACGATGTCAAAGAAAGGATTCTCGAATACCTGGCTGTCCGTAAGCTGAAAAATGACTCCAAAGGCTCCATCATCATTCTGGTGGGACCTCCGGGAGTTGGAAAAACCTCCATTGGTAAATCCGTGGCCCGTGCTCTGGGCAGGAAGTTTTTCCGCTTTTCAGTGGGAGGCATGAGGGATGAGGCCGAGATCAAGGGTCACCGGAGAACATATGTGGGCGCCATGCCCGGCAAAATCATACAGGGTCTCAAAATTGTCAAGAACAAAGCTCCCGTGTTTATGATCGATGAGATTGATAAACTGGGTCAGTCCTATCAGGGGGACCCATCTTCCGCCCTGCTGGAAGTATTGGACCCGGAACAGAACATAGCCTTCAGGGATCACTACCTGGATCTTCCTTTTGACCTGTCCCATATACTGTTCATCGCCACGGCAAACACCCTGGACAGCATCCCACGTCCCCTGCTGGACAGAATGGAAATCATCAGGCTCTCGGGATATATCACCGATGAAAAGATCGAGATTGCCAAAAAGTATCTGATTCCCAAGTCTTTGAAAAAGCACGGACTCATCAAGGGACAAATCAGCTACAACAAGACAGCCCTGAGGAGCATTATTGATGGATACGCCCGGGAAGCCGGAGTCAGAACCCTTGAGAAATGCATTGATAAAATAAACAGAAAGGCGGCCAGGAAAATCGTAATGGGGGCCGAAGAGCTTCCTATTAAAGTTGCCAGAGATAAACTGGAAAGCTATCTGAAACAGCCCTTCTTCCGGGATGACGAGATCAAACAGATCAGCCTTCCGGGAATGACCCTGGGCTTAGCCTGGACCAGCATGGGCGGCGACACCCTCATCATCGAAGCCATCAATGTCCCCGGAAAGGGAGGTCTCCAGCTGACCGGCCAGATGGGGGATGTGATGAAGGAATCTGCGGCCATTGCCTTCAGCCGTGTGAAGCAGATTGCCAGCATATATGGGGTTAAGCAGGAGTTTTTTGACAAGAATATAATTCATCTTCATATTCCCGAGGGAGCCACACCCAAAGACGGACCCTCTGCGGGAATCACCATGGCCACGGCCATCCTGTCACTGGCCATGGCTAAGGTAATAAAGAAAAACCTGGCCATGACGGGTGAACTGTCTCTGACAGGAAAAGTGCTGCCCATCGGCGGGCTGAAAGAAAAAACCATTGCCGCCCAGCGGAATAAGGTGAAGGACATCATCATCCCCAAACCCAACGAGCGGGACCTGGACGAGATTCCCGAATACATCCGCAAAGGAATCACCTTTCACCCTGTAGAAACACTGAAGGACGTTCTTGATCTCGTTTTTTAAGGAATCAGAGAATTATAAAAGCTCTTTCAGCTCTTTGTTCACAGTCATGACAGAAAACTGGGTAGGATCAAAGTCTCCTACCCAGGAGAAATCTTCCTTCAGATCCTGAGAAGCAGAAGGATTCAATGATGCCAGGAGCATCCTGAACCCCTCGGGTCCACCACAGTCTTCGGGTGGACAGGCTCCCTCTCCTGCCAGGCATTCCAGCACATAGCCGGTTTGCTCCTTCTCAGGAGATTCCACTTTTTCCACAATGATCTTGTGATACCAGGACTCGGCGAGATCATAATAATAGTGCAGCAAATCATCCTCTTCTTCCAGAAGGCTCAGCAAGAGGCATTCTTCCTCGGGCAGAACGGGCTGGTCTTCGCTGCCGGGATGCCCCCAGAATTGCCCGGCCTGTTCAAACCGGTGGTTGTACAGGTCCCACCAACCCATGGATTTTTGCAGGACCGCATGAAATTGAGCCAGAGTCATCTGGCCGGAAACCCGAATACGCCGCCACACAGTTCCAGGCAGATCAGAGAGTGTTATTTTCAGTGTCAGAATAGAATCTGACCTTACATGCTCATGAGAAACGGGAGGATGAAGAATTTCGTCAATCCTCTCCATGATTCGGATCAGGACTTCTTCGCTCTGCTGTATCAGGAAGTCCAGCTCTCCCAGAGATTCGGGATTCTCTTCAGAGGGATGGTTCACACGATTCAGAAGATTCTGAACAAATTGAAGCAGTTCATCCATTTCACGCAGAACTTCCAGGATTCCTTTCTGCTCATTCTGCTCCTTCTCCTGAAGGAAGTCGTTCAACTGCATCCAGCGGTCAAAAAGAGTCAAAAGCCGTAATCTTAAGGGGGCGACAATTTCGTCGTCATCGCGATCAAACTGGGCCTTCTGGAGCTTAAAGAGATCAAAAATCAGCTGCTCAAATAAGAGTGGTGCATTTTCTCCGGGAGGAACCGATCCCGCCAGAGTGTAGATTCTCGTGGTGAGATCAGCATAACCTTCTCCACGACCGGCTAGATCCTCCCTGATGAGGGCTTCTACAAGGGGATGGGCAAAGGGAAGATCCATGGCTTTTAAATATCCGTTCAATTGATCCAGTTTTTCATCGTCCATAAAGATACTCCTTGACAGCTGAGGCAATCACTTCTGCCGATCACACAAGCGATCGGATCAGTAAAAAATGGCTTGTGTTTTAACAGCGCTACAATATACACTGTAGTTCTTTTTAAACACAATCCAAGGAAACAAGCTTATGCCTTTTATCATATTCATTCTCCTCTTTTTTCTCCTTCTTTTCATCCGTTATTTTAAGCTGAATGGAAAAGATTCCCCGACCACAGCAGCTCCCCGGGAGAATCACTCTGCTGGATTTCCTGAAAAGCTGTCCACCCTCATTCAGATTCCAACTGTTTCCTGGACAGATCAGGACAAAGTTGATACGAATCTTCTGGTCAAATTTCAGGATGAACTGGTCAGACTGTTCCCTCTTGTTCATAAACATCTGGAACGGGAGGTTCCCGATCCCTATGGGATTGTCTATCAGTGGACCGGGACCCATCCGGAGGAAGAACCGATCCTCTTTCTGGCCCACTACGATGTCGTCCCGGCGGAGGAACAGGGGGATGAAAACTGGCAGAAATCTCCCTTTGGCGGAATCATCGAAAAGGAGATACTCTGGGGCAGGGGAACCCTGGATATCAAGTCTCAGCTGGCCTTTCTGATGGAAACGGCGGAAACACTGCTCCAGGAAGGATTCAGCCCCCGACGCACCCTCTATTTTGCCTTTGGGGGAGATGAAGAGATTTCCGGAGCCAGGGGTGCTCAGAAACTGGCAATGAAATTCAAAGAGAGGGGATTGAGATTCGCCATGATCATGGATGAGGGAGGAGTCATTGCCCGGAATATGCTGAGTTTTCTGGGAGACAAACCGGCAGCCCTTATTGGTCTGGCGGAAAAGGGATATGTCACCTTTAAAATCACCGCAAAGGGAGAAAGCGGCCACTCCTCCATGCCTCCTGCAGCCGGTACGGTCATAGCCACTCTGGCCAGAGGAATTACAAGGATAGGAGACAGGCGTCACCCTTCCCTTCTCACTCCCCAGATTAGAGGGATGCTTGAGGGATTTGTCCCCTGGGTCTCTCTTCCTCTGGGACTCGTCTTTGCCAATATCTGGTTCTTCAACCCCCTCATCCGGCTGATCTTTTCCGGCAGCAGGAGTACGGACAGCCTGATCAGAACAACCCAGGCTGTAACTGTAGTCCAAGGGGGAGAGCAGGAAAACATCATTCCCGGAGAGGCCGGCTGCCTGGTAAATCACCGGATTCTGCCTGGAAATACAATTGAATCCATCAAAAAAAGGTATATGAGAAAACTCAAAGGTCTGAACCTCACCATGGAAGATGCAGGCAACTGGCCCTCGAACAACCCGATTGAACCGGAAAAAGGAGAAAATCGGGGGTTTAACTGGATCAGGGAAGCCCTCCAGGAAAGCCATCCCGAGGCTGTGGCCGTTCCCTTCCTGGTCAACGGTTCAACCGACTCCAAGTACTACAAGGATCTGACAGGTCAGATCGTCCGCTTTACCCCCCTGATTCTGAATCAGGAAGATATCAACTCCATTCATGGAGTCAATGAAAAGGTTAGTCTTGAAAATCTGGAGAGAGGCCTCCAATTTTACCGATCTCTCTTTGTAAAATTATAGAATGACACAACCCTAAGGAAACATGCCATGAGCAACCAAGACAAAGATGAATCTATGCTGAAAATAGGGCTGAAACCCTTCCTTACCGCCTTCGGGATACTCTTTATCCTGATCATGGTATCGGGATTCCTTACCCGCTGGATTCCAGCCGGAAACTATGAACGCATCCTGGAAGAGGGACGGCTGAAAGTCGTAGCCGATTCCTTCGCCTATGTTGAATCTGCCGGTTATCCCGTCTGGCGCTGGTTTACCGCACCGGTCGAGGTCATCTGGGGGGACAACTGGCTGATGGTCCTCGTCCTCTCCCTGTTTATGGTCTTTCTGGGCGGCTCTTTTACGGTTCTCGAAAAAGGCGGTGTCATGCAGGAGCTCCTCGCAGGAACGGTGCGCCGTTTCAAAGACCGCAAATATGTCTTCATGGCCATTATAATCTTTGTCATGATGTTTCTGGCCGCTTTTGTCGGGGTCTATGAAGGACTGGTCCCTCTCATCGTCATCATTGTCCCCCTGGCTCTGGCACTGGGATGGGATTCTCTCACCGGCCTGGGAATGAGTCTTCTGGCCCTGAGCTTTGGGTTTGCCGCAGCCGTCACCAATCCCTTTACCATAGCGGTGGCCCAGAAACTGTCGGGCCTCCCCCTCTTTTCGGGAGCCTGGTTCAGAATTCTATTCTTTATTGCCGTCTACATTATCTGTTTCCTCTCCGTCAGGGGTTATGCCAAAAAGATTGACAAAAACCCGAAATCGTCTGCGGTGTATGAGGCGGACAAGGTTCTAAAGGAACGGTTTTCACTTGAAAAGGTACTTCAGGCAGGCAACGAAGCCAGTCCGGCCAAGGTCAAGGCGGCTCTGTTTTTCGGCATCTGTCTGGGAGTGGCCATCGTTTTTATGATTCTTGCCGGAATCATTCCCGGGATACCCTCGGACGCAGCCTTCCCGACAGTCGCCCTCCTCTTTCTTATCGGAGGAACCGGAGCGGGCATCATTGTGGGCTATAAGGGAATGGAACTCCTGAGGATTCTGATCTCGGGAGCCATGAACATGATGCCGGGGATCGTCCTGATTCTCATGGCCATGAGCGTTCCTCACATCATGACCCGGGGACAGGTCATGGATACCATCCTCTATCATGCCAGCGAAATGATCAGCGGAACCAATCCCTACATCGCGGCATTCTATATCTATGTGCTCACCCTCTTTCTGAACTTCTTCATCAGCAGCGCCTCTGCCAAGGCCTTTCTTGTCATGCCTATCATCGCCCCCCTGGCCGACCTGGTGGGACTGACCCGTCAGACAGCGGTGTTTGCCTTTGATATGGGAGACGGATTTTCGAATATGATCTTTCCGACCAATGCCCTGCTGCTCATCGGCCTCAGTTTCACCGTTGTCAGTTATCCCCAATGGATAAGATGGACCTGGAAGATGCAATTGGCCATTGCCGGTATTTCTATGGTCTTTCTGATGGGTGCTGTAGCCATAGGGTTTGGACCGTTTTAAAATGGAATTTCAGGAAGTGACTGTTAATGACCTGATGCAAAAGGGATATAGCTATCTCTTAACAGAACCGGAGGGACAAAACTTTCATCCTGATTTTAAGCCGGAACTCACCCCGAAAGAAATGCTGTCCCTGGGTGTCTTCGGGGGGAAATATATGACCGACTGCAGGAGTGAGTTTCCCTCAGACTGGTTTGAGAAGGCAAGACTCTCCCCGGGTGGTCATCTCCCCCAGCTCAATTACTTTGCTGTCAACGCCTCCCAAAGCCTGAAGATCTGGCAGTCAAAAGGCTGGATCTATCCGGAAGATCCAAGGGGCTGGTTTCAATGGTACTGCCGTTACTATCGGGGAAGAAGAATCGGTGATGATGACCGCCAGATAAAACGCTGGCGCCTCATTACCCGGCATGCCGCCCAAATCCGGAAAAACTGTGCCTATCGGGACCTCTCCTGCCGGCCGAAACAAAGGCAGGCTTTGATGAATTGGGCCTATGACAGCAGAAGATTCTAACAGATTATCTTTTATTCAAGACACCCCTTTCCTCAAATCCCGCAGGGGAGCCGGAAATGGTCCTCAGACCTCCTTCACTATTTTTGAAATCAATCACTATATCCGAGTTCACACTCTCCTTAATCACCTGGCTCATGGCCCCTTTTGCGGGAGCCTTGAGAGAACCGCCCTCTTTGCCCTCCACCCGGCAGCTTAGGGACTCCTTCCCGTCAGTCAATGTGAAACTACCTTTCCCGATCCCCTGAAAATCCAGGGATGAAATCCGCCAGCGGTTCCATGTACCAAAGACTCTTGTCTGTCCTCGATTATGAAAAAACCCCAAAAACCCGGTAAAGCAGATGGGTCCCAGAGGAATCAGGGCCACAGCCAGCATAAAAGAAGTATCGGGTTCATCAAAATTATTGCACTGAAGCCAGATATAGGACGAGGGGAAATTCCACCCCCAGTCTTTCTCTATATACCCCAGGCCCTCTGTAAAATCGATCTTTTGCTGATTAAACAGGAGTTCTCCCTTGATAAAATGATTCATCGACAGAACATCGTGCCGGCATTCCATACCCGGAATATAAGAAAACCAACCCATAATTCCGGGGTTTGAGAATGATCGGGGAAAGGAAAGGGACTGCTCATATTGAAGATCTCCCGAAACCTGCAGATCCTTCTCATCAATCCTGATACGGCAGCCCTCCTGTGAGAACAGGGAATCTCCCAGTCTGATGGAAAAATGTTTCCGGTCGGCCTCAAAGGATTCCAGGGGGTAGCTGCAATACCAGGTTTGACCGCTGATTCCATCGATGACCTGAATAAAGCAATGATTTCCCTCCCGGGACAGGGAAACACCCGGAATAAATGAAAGGACCCGGGATTTGTCAGAACTGACATGTTTGAGGTACCAGCCCTCAAAATAGAATTTTCTTTTAAACTTCCCCTGGAAAGGGGCTGGATTTAGAAATGATTTCATGATCTTCAACCTTGATGTAAAATTATGCTCATTTAGAGGAAACAATTTCCTACATTCCCGTAGCATTTACCGGTTTTTCCTTTTAGACTGAGTGCAAACATTGATTAACTATCTTCAGCATATACAAAAAATACCATATGATTTTAAAATTAACGCAAAAAAAATATTATATAATGGATAGATTATGAAACTTAGAACACAATTACTTCTCAATACCTTTTTCGTGATAATCCTGTTTATCCTCTCCTATGCAGTCATCATCATTGAATTACAAAAGGTTCAGAAACTTCAGTCTCTTTCCGAATCTGCTATCAGACTGCAAATTGCAGGCCGAGACTTCCATATCAGTACCAACCAGGTTTTTATGGAACGGAATGAGTTTTCCATACTGATCAAGAACTGGAAAGAAAAATCAAATCAATTTGAACTCACCCTGAAAGACCTGATCAATCAGAGTGCCCGAATAAACCTCCCCGATGAAATCATTTCGTCTCTGGATTCCCTGTCCAACAGTGCTTCTGCTCAAAAGGCATACAGGGACCCCTTTGAAGAATCCACCCGCATGATACTCGAAGATTCGAAGCTTTCCTCTAAAGTTCAATTCAGTGGTCTCCACGGATACTTCCTAAGCCGCAGCCCTGATGAAGATCCAGGGTGGCAGCTTCTCCTTGGAGATTTGGAAAAGAATGTGGAAAATGTATACAAAGGCTACAGCACTCTGAACAACAGCCTGACAAACCTTACAAACCGTCTGGATTCCTATCAGTCAGAATTAATTCAGCGTGATGCCCTGTTTCTTTTTCTCATGATTCTTCTTATTACATCATTCAGTATCATCTATGTCATCCTTTTCAGTCAGAAGCTTTCACAGAATTTCACTCACCTGGAAGCCACAATGAAACACCTGGCGGATAGAGACCTCACAATTTCTACCGATTTAAAAGGCAGCCGGGAAGTGGTGGCATTGGGATCTCATATCAATGGAGTAGCAGAATCCTTTAAAAGTTTCATTCAGGAAGTCAACCAGGTTTCTGATCAGACCATCTGCCTCCAGGACACACTGGCTGCGGGAACAGCCGAAACCCTGGCGGCCCTGCAGCAGATCACAAAAACCATTGATGTTCTGGAAAAGACAATTGCCACGATGGAAGGGGATACAGACAAGACAGAAGAATCGGTGCATTCCATCTCCCTTCAGATACAGCATCTGAACGAAAACATTAACAATCAATACACCCTGATCCAGTCAAACTTGAGCGCTAATGAGCAAATATCCGCCTCCGTGATCAGCATCAGCAGGCTGGCGGAACAGGGAAATGAAAAGTCCTCCGTCATGGTTGGAAAGCTTATTGAGGGAGAAGATCTGGTCGAGTCCTCTCACAACATTATCATGAAGGTCTCAAATACAATCCAGGAAGTCATGGCCGTGACAGGGATCATCAACGAAATTTCTGATCAAACCAATATTCTCTCTATGAATGCCTCCATTGAATCGGCCCATGCCGGAGAAGCGGGAAAGGGTTTTGCAGTAGTGGCGGAAGAAATCCGGAATCTGGCTGAATCGACCTCTGAAAACTCCCATCAGATTGACGAAACCCTGAAAAAAGTCTCCCTCCAGATAGACGAAGCACTCAAGGCAAGTACAGAGAGTTATAAATCCGTAGGGTACCTGAAGGAAGGCCTCACAGATCTGTCGGGATCTCTGATTGAAATTAATCAAGGCATGAGCGAATTATCGGCAGCCAGCAGAGAAATTGTTCATTCATCACAGACCCTGAATTCTATCACCGTCAGCATCAGTGATTCGTCTCAGCAGATTCAGGGTAAGGCGGATGACATCGGGAATGCCGTATCTACCATGAAAAGCGGAACGGAAAATGTATCTCACAGCATCAGAGAGATTGGTGACGGAAGCCGTGAAATCACAAAAACAATGATTGATGTTCATAAGGTCAGCGAAGAAAACAAAGAAGGGTTGAGCCGTCTGAATGACGTCGTTCACAGCTTCAAAATCAATGACCCGGCCCCCCAGGAATGCGTAGAAAACGAAGCATTTATGGAACTGGACACAGAATCCTGAGTCTGGAAGAACCCACTTGAACAATGGGGGAAATTGGGTTAACCTAGTTCAACATTTATGGTTAACACAACAAAGATTGAGATACTGAATCAACTGAAAGACTCAACCCTGTGGCACTCGGGCGAACAGATCAGCCGGGAAATGGGAATCAGCCGTGTGGCTGTGTGGAAACAGATCAAGTCACTCAGCGAGCAGGGTTATCCCATTGAATCCAGCCCCAGGGGATATCGAATAATCCAGGAGAAGGACACTTTGTCCGCCCTGGAATTCAAACCGGATTCAGGCATTCTCTACTATGACGAGCTGAACTCAACCATGAATGAAGCGCAGCTTCAGATCATCCGTCAGCCCGGGGAAGTCAAAAACTTTCTGATTTTGGCAGATCATCAATCCGGCGGGGTCGGCAGGGATCAACAGAGCTGGGACTCCCCCAGCGGTGGAATCTACCTGACCTTTGTTACCAGGAATGTTTTTGACAGGAAGGAAGTTCCCCTTATGAAAAAGCGGGGGATTCTCACAGTCCTGAAGACCCTGGCAGAACTGAAGATACCGGATCTCAGCTATTCCCCTGCGGGAGATCTGTTTTTGGGGAAGAAAAAAGGAGCCGGTGTACTGGAAGAATACCAGGTCAGAGGGAACAAGGTTCAATGGTTTGCCCTGGGACTGGGGCTTCACCTCAATGACAGCCCGGAAAAGACAGACACCATGACCTCGGTTCTGAAACACTCGGGAAAGATCTTTCACCGAGCCGACATTGTCCGTATATTGAAAAAGAACTGGGAATCATCCCTGACACTGAAGGCCGCCAGGGTGGAAGAACAACTGGGAGACTATCCGCAGAGGCACTCTCCAGTCGAATAATCACCAAGCTATAGGAGACTTAAATGTCAAAACAATTAATAAGAAGGACGGTCCTCACAGCTGTTTTTACGGCTCTTATCGCCGCCAGTTCTCTCTTCGTCCTTCCCGTCGGGCCGGTACCAGTGGTCATGACGACCCTCTTCGTGGTTCTCAGTGGAATGCTCGGAGGTCCCTGGATCGGTTTGTCCAGTGTTATTACCTACCTCCTTCTGGGTATCATCGGTCTTCCTGTATTTGCAGGCGGTACCGCCGGTCTCGCCAAGGTGATGGGGCCAACAGGTGGTTTTCTCATCGGTTATATCCTGGCAGCTCTGGCAGGAGGATTACTCTTTCATCCAAAAGAAGGCGGCTCCAGAGGGATGACAATGGTTCTGGCTGCCCTGTCGGCATTGATTGCGGGGGCCCTTATTTATGTTCCAGGTCTGCCCTGGCTCAAATACAGCCTCTCCATGGACTGGGCGACAGCGATAAAGGCGGGACTCCTTCCCTTTATTCCCGGATTTTTGATCAAGACCGCTGCAGCAACAGCACTGGCATTCTCCATGAAAGACAGATTCCGTGATTTTCTGAAATCCGGAGAAGAAGAATAATTTGCTTGAAGTCAAAGGACTGAACCGGAGCTATGGCTCCGCCGGGAAAGTACTGAACAATATTAACCTCCGATTTCAAGACGGAAGTTTTACTATTATTGCCGGACCCAACGGCTCCGGGAAGACTCAATTGATGAGGCATCTGAATGGACTCCTCAAACCCCAATCCGGTCAGATCCTGCTGGATGAAACAGACATACAGAAGAATCTGATGGAAGTCAGGCGGCAGATCGGCCTGGTATTTCAGAATGCAGACAGCCAGATTGTCGGGCAGACAGTCGCCTCGGATATTGCCTTTGGTCCGGAAAACCTCAGGTGGTCCCGGGAGAAGATCAACCTGAAGGTCGAAAAAATACTCCAGGAATTATCCATCACAGAATTGAAGAATAGAAGACCCCACACCCTCTCAGGAGGAGAAAAAAGACGCTGTGTCCTGGCGGCCGTTCTCGTCATGGATCCAAGGATCATCGTATTGGATGAACCCTTTACCGGTTTGGACCGTCAGGGTGTTGAAGATGTCCTGAAGGACATAACCCGTCTTCACAGGGAAGGTAAGACCATCATACTCATCACTCATGATCTTGAAAAATCCCTGGCCCATTGTGACAGACTGATCCTGATGGACCGGGGATGTATTCAGAAAGAAGGTCCTCCCGGGGATCTGCTTTCTGAACTCGAGAATTTCGGGATCAGAAAGCCCTGGGGTCCTGATAGAAGCATTGAGAGTATGACTTGGCTGAGGTCATGATTTTTCATTTCAACCCGGGAGAATCCCCGCTCCACAGAACAGATGTCAGGGTCAAACTAATCGGCATGATCAGCCTCAGTCTCCTTCTGCTGTCGGTGAGTGTATTCAGACTTGTATCTTTACTCCCC
The DNA here is from genome assembly GCF_027859075.1 of Oceanispirochaeta sp. NCBI lineage: Bacteria > Pseudomonadati > Spirochaetota > Spirochaetia > Spirochaetales > Spirochaetaceae > Oceanispirochaeta > Oceanispirochaeta sp. The sequence continues at coordinate 49,810 of NZ_JAQIBL010000094.1, forward strand.
TTTTTGCTGACTCTTCATATTTCTATCCGGAAAGAAAGCGGAAAGACTGAGATATCCCCCCTATTGATGATCATGCCGTTGATTATTTTTACAGGGAATTTCCTGTCACTGGGATCTACCGGCAGAGGACTCCTGTTCTTTGCTCTCGAAACCGCCCTGTTGCGAACATTTCGCTTTGTATTCATCCTCTGGATGGCCCATCTTTTCACGATCTCGACGGACCCCATGACCATAACACCGGCGTTATACGGTTTTCTCAAGTACATCCCCCTCCTGCCTGCCGCAAGGCTCAGCACCCAGATGGGCCTGTCCCTCACCCTGATACCTCTGATGCTGGATGAAATGACCGAAATCCGGGATGCCATGAGATCCAGATGCGGGTGGAGTCCCCTGCGGCCCTTGAAGAATATTTTTCATATGGGTCTTCCTCTGCTGGACGGGGTCCTGGCAAAAGCCGAGTCACTGTCGGATGCCATGGAATCCAGACTGTATAACGAAGAGGCAACAGAACCTGAGGGACTCTCTAATTCTTCCACCCTGGTTCATACATTGATTCTTTTTGTCCTGATTCTTTTCATACTATTAACAGAGAGATTGATAAAAGCAGATTACGGTCTTATACGGTTTTACTGATTAACAGACCCTGGACCTTGCATTAAATCCTACATATATGTATGATCGTCTTTATGTCAGAAGAAGCCCTCAACTCAAAGCATTACAGAAGAAAAATCAAAGAATTAACTCTCCTATTCGAAATCAGTCAGATCCTGGATCAGGATATGAATCTGAAAGAGGTCATCACTCCCCTCCTGGAACCACTGGCCGAGAATATCGGCATGGAAAGGGGAACCATTACCCTGCTGAACCGTAAAACCGGAAAGATCTCCATTGAAGCCGCCTATGGACTCTCGGATGAAGAGAAAACAAAGGGCAACTACAAAATCGGAGAGGGTGTCACAGGGAAGGTTGTCCAATCCGGACAGCCCATGATCATACCGGATATTAAATCAGAACCGTCCTTCCTGGACAGAACCGGTGCCAGAAAAAGTAAAAGCAGAAAAACATCCTTCATCTGTGTCCCCATTAAAAGCGGAAACGAAGTGATCGGAGCCTTCAGCGTCGATAGACCCAATCTGGATTCATCCATGGATCTGGAAGAGGATGTCCAGCTACTAACCATTGTTGCCAGTATGATTGCCAGAGCCGTCAAGCTGAGGCAGCACTCTGAAGAGGAAAAGCAGAAACTTCTGGAAGAGAACACACGCCTTCAAAATGAACTGAAAGACCGTTTCCAGCCGGATAATATGATTGGTAACTCCCAGGCCATGCAGGAGGTCTTCGACCTGATCGCCCAGGTTTCAAAAAGCGAAGCTACTGTCATGATCAGGGGTGAAAGCGGCACCGGGAAGGAATTGGTTGCCCATGCCATCCACTACAACAGCCTCCGGGCGGAGAAACCTTTTATCAAGGTGAACTGCGCCGCTCTGCCGGAGAGTGTCATAGAAAGTGAACTCTTCGGACATGAGAAAGGAGCCTTTACAGGAGCCTTTGCGACCCGAAAAGGCCGCTTTGAAATGGCTGATGGGGGAACCATCTTTCTAGATGAAATTGGGGATATCTCAGCCATGACCCAGATCAAACTTCTCCGAGTCCTACAGGAACGAGAAATAGAACGAGTCGGCGGCACCCAGACAATAAAAATCAATGTCCGCATTATCGCAGCTACCAACCGGAACCTGGAAAAAGAAATTTTAACAGGAACCTTCCGGGAAGACCTCTATTACAGACTCAATGTGTTCCCCATTCACATACCGCCCTTGAGGGAGAGAAAAACAGATCTGATGCTGCTGGGCGACTTTTTTACCGAAAAATATAGTCAGAAAAACCGAAAACAGGTGAAAAGGATCTCCAGTTCAGCCATCGATCTTTTAATGAGCTACCATTGGCCGGGGAATGTCAGGGAACTTGAAAACTGTATTGAACGAGCCGTGCTCCTCAGTACGGATCAGGTCATCCATGCCTATCATCTCCCCCCCAGCCTGCAATCAGCCGAGTCTTCAGATACAGACCTGCACACCACATTGCTCCAGTCTGTAGAGAATCTTGAAAAGGAGCTCATTAAAGAAGCCTTGAAATCCAACCGGGGCAATATGGCCAAAGCCGCCAGAAAGCTTGATATTACCGAAAGAATCATGGGACTGCGGGTGAAAAGATATGATATCGATTACCGGAAATATCGCACAAATATGTAGGATCGAAACATTATAGTTACATTTTCGTAACATCGCACAACCCTTTTATTTTATGATTAAAGAGATCTCCCGGGAGATCTCTTTTTTTTGAATCTTTTATATTCTTCCATTCAATAGAATTATTTTATTTTTTTCAGAAGACACCCCATGTTGGCACAAGTCCTGCAATAGAGATTGTCAGAACACAAAACAGGAGAGGTATCCTAAATGAAAAAGAACAGGAAGATTCTAATCTTCACAATTCTGGCATTATTACTCAGCGTCAGCGTCCATGCTGATGAACTTACAGACACCCTGGATCTTTATTCAGCAGCATTTGACGCCATCTGGCTTCTCATTAGCGGGGCATTGGTATTCTTTATGCAGGCTGGATTCGCCATGGTTGAAACAGGGCTTACAAGAGCCAAAAACGCAGGCAATATCATCATGAAAAACCTGATGGACTTTTCTGCAGGTGCCATTCTTTACTGGGCCGTCGGTTGGGGACTCATGTATGGAGAGTCTTTTAACGGGCTTTTTGGAACTTCAGACTTTTTTCTAGCCAGCGGCGATACAATGAACTGGTTCTTTCAGGTTGTGTTTGCAGCAACAGCCGCCACCATTGTTTCCGGAGCCATGGCAGAAAGAACAAAGTTTTCTTCCTACCTGATCTACAGTGTTGTCATATCCGGTTTGATTTACCCCATATCAGGTCACTGGATATGGAACGGCGGCTGGTTAAGTGCCATGGGTTTTCATGACTTTGCCGGTTCAACCGTAGTTCACTCAGTTGGTGCCTGGGCAGCTCTGATGGGTGCCATCACCCTCGGTCCAAGAATCGGAAAATATGTCAAGGTAGACGGAAAGATCAGTGTCAAAGCCATCATGGGTCACAACATGCCCCTGGCAGCCCTGGGTGTTTTCATCCTGTGGTTCGGCTGGTACGGTTTCAATGCAGGATCTACCCTGTCCGGTACCGATTTGAGCATGACAGATGTAGCCGTAACAACGACCCTTTCTGCAGCAGCTGGTGCCATCACAGCGATGTTTACAACCTGGATCATCAGCGGCAAACCCGATGTATCCATGTCACTCAATGGTGCTCTGGCTGGACTGGTTGGTATTACTGCCCCCTGTTGGGTTGTCAGCCCCGGTGCTGCAATAATCATAGGTCTGGTTTCCGGTATACTGGTAGTCGCATCTGTTGAGTTTATCGACAAGAAACTGCACATTGACGATCCTGTCGGTGCCATTTCCGTACACGGTGTATGCGGTGCGTGGGGAACCCTGGCAGTTGGTATCTTCGGAGACATCGAAATGATCGGTTCCGGACTGACCAGGGGCGGACAAATCGGTGTACAGGCTCTTGGTGTGGTAGCCGTATTCCTATGGGTTACCATTACTTCAGGACTTCTGTTCTTCATTATTAAAAAGACTATAGGCTTGAGAGTCAGTGCTGAAGAGGAATTGAAGGGATTGGATATAGCAGAACACGGAACCGAATCCTATGCGGGATTCCAGATTTTCCAGAATATCTAAAGCTAAGGACAGGAGGCCATACATATGAAATTGATAGTCGCATATATTCAGCCTGAAAAACTGAATGCAGTAAAACAGGAATTATTCAAAGATGAAATCCACAAGATTTCAGTGACAAACGCCATGGGATGCGGGCAGCAGATGGGTTACACTGAAACCTACCGTGGTGTCGATATGGAAGTGAACCTGCTCAAAAAGGTCCGTATTGAAATCGCAGTAACAACTGCCTTCGTACAGCCCACAATTGATGCCATCATCCGTGGTGCCAGAACAGGAGAGATCGGCGATGGAAAGATTTTTATCCTTCCCATCGAAGAAGCCATCCGTATCAGAAGCGGAGAAAAAGGGGACGCCGCCATCGGCTGATCCCAGCTCTATCCTTTGATTTAACACCAGACCCGGCTGACCGCCGGGTCTTTTTATTTGTAAACTGATATTAGATTATGCAATTCGGATAACACATAGAAATGCTGTTATTATGAAATTCATTATAATGGACTACGTACCCTGATCTGCCTCATTTGCGCTACATGGAGATATACCATTGTCGTCTGCACATTACTGTGGCCCAGAAGTTCTTTAATACTTTTCACATCCACTCCAGCCTCCAGAAGATGGGTTGCTAAGGAATGGCGCAGGCAGTGGCATGTTATGCGTCCTGAAAGACCTGCTTTTAAGACAGCATAGGATTGTTTTACAGTAGCCGGATGTTGCTCCCACCGTATCAGAAAATCCAGGATTCTTTTTCCAGGTTCAATGTCAGAATGCTTCCTGGAATAATCTATATAGAGTTCCAATATCCTAGTATAACTCTTAATAGTCCTGGGACTGTAATTTCTTATCTTCATTGCCGTTACAAACTGATTGACCAGCGAATGTTCATTACTCATAGGCTAACACTCCCTGGCTGTTATTACGCAATTCCTTAATCCAGGAATTCAAACACAAGCTTTGACTTCAGCCCCAGGAACTGATAACATCAATAATAAAACGAAATTCACATAAAAGAAGTTAGATGCAATACACCGAAAAACATTATTCAAAAAAGGGGACAGTTTAAATG
>NZ_JAQIBL010000095.1 GCF_027859075.1 Oceanispirochaeta sp.
CTCTCCTGATAACGTTCCAGGTCTTCTACCTGTTTAACATATTCCTTCAGCTCCTTGTATAATCTGGAATTCTGAAGCATACCGCTGGCCTGGGTGCTATAAGAATTCAAAAAATTGAAGCTGTTTCTATTATAAAAGAAAGACTTTCGTGAGTTGAGAATAAGAACCCCAATCCTTGTTTTTGCTGTTTTCAAGGGAAGGGCGATTCCGCTATTCATCTGGGGATGAAGAAAAAGATCCCCAAAAGGTCCCTGCTTCCGTTCCTGGAGAACGACGGCTTTTTCGCATTCATTCAGAAAATCAATCAGTTCCGATCGGGCCTGTAATTCCTCGGGAAGTTCAAATGATCCTCTTTTATACATGAGTTTTAAATCGGATTGCTTGTCTTCCGGCTTTTTAAACAGATACAGGGCCGCCACATCGGATCGTGTAATATCCAGAGACTGCTCCACTAGAACAGAAATAAGAGTTTTAAAATCCCCTTCGTCAGCGAGGAGGGTACTGGCCCGTACCAGCTCATCAAGAACAAGAAGTTCTTTGACCATAACTAGTCTCCCTATTAAATAAACATAAAAAATTGATAGTTAGTTGTTAAAAAATATAAATCAAGTAGGGTTCATCTTTCAAGAGAAGATTAGTAATCAAGGAATATTAACAAAAACAGCTAACTGAAGTATGATACAATAAATATTGAGTTTCAGGGGGAATCCGTGGAAAATCGGACTGTCATACAGAAAAAGGCGAAACGCAAAGAAACGTTCCTTAAAGAAAAGGCCGTATTGATCGTTCTGTCGTCTCAGGAACTGGGGAAAACCTATATTATTGACAGGAATGAAGTCTTCATTGGTCGGGATGAATCCTGTACCATCCAGCTCTCAGATCCTGAAATCAGCAATGTTCATTGCAGAATTTCAGTCCCCGAAGAAAAAACCTTCATTCTTGAAGATCTGGATTCAACAAATGGAACATTCCTCAACAAAAAACCAATCAAGAAAGCCACACAGATGTTCTATAGCGATAGGCTTGTTCTGGGTAAAACAGTTTTAAGGTTCTTTCTGGAAGAATCCCTCAATGAATCGGTATAGGAGAAGGGAGAATGGCCACGGGAAAATTACCGATCCTTGTTCAGCAGACATACGAAGAAATAAAAACAATCATAGAAAATAGAGAATTAGAACCATCGGGGCAATTGCCATCTGAGAATATCCTCTCTGCAAAACTGAATGTCAGCAGAGCAACGATCAGGACAGCTCTGGCCCGTCTGGAATATGACGGATTGATCCTGAGAGTCCATGGCAAGGGTACCTTTATTCGGGAAAAAACGATAAATCTGGAAACCTCTCTCAAAGAGAAGTGGGATTTTATTCCCATGCTGGAGGAAAACGGCCGGAAAGTTAAGATAGAACTCCTGAAAATCCATCACAGATCTGCCGGGACCGATGATGCCAACCTTCTTAATGTCAGAGCCACAACGGAAATTGTAGAGGTGACACGCCTCTATCTGGCCGACAACTTCCCCGTAATTTACTCTCGAAATATTTTTCCCAGAAACGCGCTCAGAAAAGGAGCGGATCCAGTTCTGATGAACTATCAGTGCACCGCCTATGAATTATTTAAAGAGTCCTTTATTGAAAGTGCCGATAGCAGCCAGACCGATCTTCTACCTGTTCTTCCGAATGAACAGGTTGCGAAACATCTCAAAATATCAACAATAACCCCCATTTTTCTCTTCAAAGACTTTTTTATGACCGAAAACGGACGCATCCTTTTGGCTGGAGAAAACTATATGCATGAAGATTTGTTAAAACTTCGTTTTTTAAGCAATCCCTATTGAGTAAAAGCTTGTTCTAAAACAACCTTTCTGGCATTCTCTTGATAGAAAAGAAATCAGGAGATCCAATTGCAAAAAAACATTCTTTTTTTATGTACCGGGAATTCCTGCCGCAGCCAGATGGCAGAGGGTTGGATGAAACATCTTCATGGGGATGCATATAATGTTTATTCTGCAGGGATTGAAACACATGGTTTGAATCCCACGGCCGTCAAGGTGATGGCCGAGGCCGGTATTGATATCAGCGGACACAAAAGTGTCCTTGCCACGGACTATAAAGAAATCAGTTTTGATGTCGTTATCACAGTCTGTGGTCATGCCGATGAAAATTGTCCCGTCTACCTGGGAAAAACAAGAAAAATTCATCATGGCTTTGACGATCCTCCCCGGCTTGCCCGGGATATTGAAGATGAAGAAGGGAAACTGGAACCTTTCAGAAGGGTCAGAGATGAAATCAGAGATTATCTGAAGGATTTCACCCTATAAGCAATTGAAAAAACCCTTTCTACAACGCAGCATTTATAAAGATCAGCTGAAAGGCGGGTCTTTGTTCGTCCAGAAGCCAAATAAAACGAAAGCCCAGACTAAAGGGGACCAGCACCTGATTCGCCAGGGTCATATCCAGATTCAATTCTACACCGGTGGACTGAAAACTCCTGTTTGATCCATCCCGACTCTCCTGCCGCAGAAAATCATAAAAAAAAGATCCTCTCACTCTCTGGATATAAAAAAATGACCCTCCAGCCAAATCGGGATAAAAGAGAGGGAAATCATAATCAGCAGAACTCTTAAGAGTTCTGAAGTCGGTACGGGACTCATACCCCCGGGCGAAGGGGAAGCGGAGACTATACTGGCCGCTTTGATCTTCAAATGAGAGATTCAGGGTGAGGCTGTTATTCCTGAAAAGACCGGGAGTGTAGAGTGTCGTCATCGTGTAAACCTGATAAAAATCGTCCATTCTGGAAGGATTCATGCTGGTGCCCCCACTCTGCCAGACTCCCCAGAGGGGATGGATGGCTCGAAGACTCCCGGGAAGAAGGGCATAGGCGGCAAACCCGGTATTCACAGGAAAGTAATGCTCAGGCTCCTGTCCATCTACAGGCAGAAAAGCTTTGAGACCGGAACTGACACCCGGATTAATATAATAGTGCCAGATATCTCTCTTGAGATTCATGGGAAAGGAGAGTCCCAGCAGGGATGAGACATCCCAAAGATCTACATCACTGATGGTTCTGTAAAAGCTGCTGTTTTTAAAACTGATGACCGGATAATACTGAACCCAATCTACATCGAGAAAGGAACCCCACGTTTTTTCATTGATTTCATACTCTCCTCCGGCGGCCCAATTCATGGTTTCCATGACATCCGTGGACTGAACCTGAAAACGTAAACCTGTCAGACTTTCCAGATTGGGAGATATCCCCCAGCTGTGGAGATTGAACTTTCCCGAAAAAAGAGAATAGTCCTGAATATCAGAAATTTCGATTTCCCCCTCTTCCCGGGACTCAGAAAGATCATGAATCGTCCACTCTCCCTCCAGGCTGTAGGGGACGAAGGCATCGTCCTCCACCGGAGTCCAGGAATCGGGAATCAAGTCTTGTCTGACAATGGTATTCCCGGAAAGGTCTCTCGTATCTGAATAATAGATCAGTGGGTCTGAGTCGCTGGCATAGGGGTACTGGACTCCGTAGGGCCGGGATGATACCTGATATTTAGTTCCGGTTCTCAGATCCAGAGCCATGATATTTTCATACCCCGAAGCATTCGACCCAAAAAGAAGATAATCCTTCCAGGGAGTGACTCTTTTGACAGTTTCCATGGAAAAATCCTGAAGAATGGTTACCCTCCCATCCTCAAGATCCAGGGAGGCAATGCTCCGGCCTTCCTCCCCCTGGAGAGTAAAATACAGGGTCTGATCATCTTCAGACCAGGAGGGATAGGCAGGAAAGAGCCCTGGGGGAACAGGAAAACTATCCAGTATATCTCCCGTTTCAGCATTGAGGATATGGATTTCTCCGTTCAGATCTGTTAGCCAGTTCACCACTGCCAGACGATCACCCTCCTTTGAGTAGGCCGGAAATAGATAACGGGCCTTACGGGTCAGATATGTCTTTTTTCCTGAAGAAAGATTCAGAAGAACCAGATCTGACCAGTTCTGGTATAAATGAAGCGCCGAAGATCTGATCCAGGTCCAGGCGACGGAGTGTCCATTGGAACTGATCCCTCCCTGAGAGGAGACACGGAACAGAGTCTCTTCCATCCCGTCCTTTAGAGAAATTTGAACCAGGACTGGTGGCTCCGTCAGGGAGAGTTTCCGGGCAAGAAGGATGGAATCATCGGCAAAGATTGTTTCATAACTGGTGTATTCTCCCGGATGCCCCTTCAGAATAGGTTCATTGTCAATCAGAACCAGAGCCTCTTCCTCTGCGGTCCATTGCTCTTTCAACTCTTTCATCATGTCACGGAACAGAATAGTCCAGGATTTCCCGGTGACCCTTTTGGCCCCAAGGTAGAGCCCAAATGCCGGAAGAGGGAGGACTGCAGTGGTTTTTAAAATTCTGTTCCAGCTCTCCTCCCCATATTCCCGCCGGATGTAGGAGGCAAGAAAATAACCGAAGGCGTATTGGTTGGGAATAAAATGTTTGTATGAGCGGTTTACAAATTTCTGGTAACTAAAATCCTCATCCAGTGTTAAGACTCTCATTTGATTGTAGAAAAGGGGATCCCGGCCGCGGCCGCCCTCAGAATACCTGGTTTCTGCCGCAACGGCGTCCCCCTCCAGATACCAGCTTGGAACGGAAAGATGGATTCCTGCGGTCAACCCGAGTTCCCCACCGAAAAAGTAAAGAAATCTGATAAACCCCTGATTCATATAGTCCATCTGGACCATATGCCTGGTTTCATGAAGGGTCAATAAATCGTACCAGCCCAGGGACGATAGAGACTCTGCGGCCGGAGTCCCGTACCAGACACTCTTTCGGGGAGCCAGGGTCACATACCCATTACTATCCATGCTGGAATTTGTCAGAATCAAAGGCCATCGGGACTCCCGGGCTTTCCCGAAATCCACCAGTTCCCGCCGGTAGACTTCTTCCGCCCGCTGAAGGACACTCCGGGCCTGTTCTTCTATTTCCTCCGGAAAGATAAGGGTAAAATGATCACTCTCCAATTTCTTCCAATTCACTCCAGGTGCGAACTGTGCCTGCAATGAGGTTGTTATGATGAAAAAGAAAAGACCGTTTTGGATTAATTTCCTTAAGCGCATTATAATCATCCTCGATGAGCCGATAATTCTCTCATCCGCTTCCTCCCTATTATGGATGAAGCTCGAATAAAATTCAAAATGTCCTGATAAAGCAGGAAGAAGAAAAAAAGGAACACCCATGAAACGATTTCTGTTAATACCTCTCATACTTCAACTATCAGGTGTAGCGCTGTTTGCTGAGACCACAAAAACCATTATCATTGAGAATAATCTTGATAATCCCCTTTATTATCTCTATCTCTCCCCTGTGAGTGAACGCGAATGGGGAGATGACAGACTGGGCGACGGACTCCTGGATCCAGGAACCACAATTGAAATTGATTTTGACTACGATGAAGGGAAACCTCTTTTTAATCTGATGGCAGAAGATGAAATGGAAAAAGCCTACAAGATTGAAGAGATCAATATGAATGAAATAAATTTCATATCGATCAGCCCTGAAGATTTCCTGCCCTTTGGTGGTTTTAATCCAGTCAGGAGAGATTTGACATTTACCAACAATACAGGGGAAGCGATCTACTATCTGTATGTTTCCTCCCATGATTCCATGTATTGGGGAGAAGACCTGCTGGGTGATGAGATCCTTTATGATAGTAGCTCAATCACCCTGGAAGTACCTGTAGACGGAGACTATCCCAACAATGACATCATGGCGGAGAGCGAAAGTAACTCCTCCTATGAACTGCCAAATCAGAATATGCTGGAAAATGATAATTTTACATTCACCGAAGATGAAATGACCTCGTCGGGTGAAGACTATGATTACGAAGATTATGATGATTATGACGCTGAAAGTGATGACTACCTTGAGGGTTACCGGGACGGATTTAAAGAAGCTTGGAAGGAAGCCTATAGTCAGGGTTTCAATGATGCAATGGAAGAATAAACGAAATTAAACAATGAGTTTGATCTCTTCTCAGGAAGGGATCATTTTTTTTCGATGAATCCAAAGGCTCTCTTCCATGCCTGGTGCTGCAGGCTGAAGCTCATCCTCATCAACTCATTTTTGCCAGTCGCCTGAGTAAAAGAGATTTATTCACAGCGACATATTCCCGAAATTCTTCAAAATCATCTTTTGTCTCAGACGCCCCTCCGGAAAGAATGAGAACACGGTTTTGCCATTTAAACCAGAGAAAATGTTTCCCGATGACAGGGCGGTATCCCGTCGTTGCCAATCGTCTATCAAGATCCTCATCCAGCTCTATGTGATTCGCCGTTCCCGTGATGTAAATCACATCCCCATCTTCCATCAAAAACAGAACACAACGAGTAAATCCATCAGACAAGGCATCATCATTTCGGAATCCTTCCAACCTCAGGTCTAATGACCCCAGCCGCAGATTGTAACCCTGCATTCTCAGTGATTTTCTGATAATCACCAATTCCTGCCGAACCTGCTGCATGACTTCCGTATCTTTTCTGTTTCTTTCCAGTCGGTGACGCAATTCTCTGAGTTGAGACTCATACTGATAGAATATTTTTGTGTTGTTTGAAAGGAAGATTGTCGTATCCGACATCAAAATCCAAACTGATGCAAAATACTCATTGAGATTCGTCAGCGCTGCTTTGATTCCTTTTCTTTCCATCTTTATCTATTATATAATTGAAAGGGTGCAAATCAAACAGTTGGGCCGCATAATATACTTGCTGAAGGAATATTATTGAAAATACTTGTACTTTCAGACATACATGGCAATCTAGAAGCCCTGACAGCTGTTCTCAATGATGCAAAAAACGAGGATTGGAAAGAAATCTGGTTTTTGGGAGACCTCTGCGGCTACGGTCCTGAACCTGATGCCTGCTTCCGGAAACTTCAAGACCACCCTCTCACATTTATTCCAGGGAATCATGACCTTTATATATGCGGCCGGATGAAGGGAGAATTTTTTTCAAGAGAGTCAAGAAAAGCCCTGATACTGAGCCGCTCCTTTATTTCGAGAGAATTGATTGATTATATGAAACAGCTGCCGTCCTATAGAATTCAAAAGGGAGTGGAACTGGTTCATGCCAGTCCTGAAGGTCCCTCACGGGTTTACATCCTTGATGAAGAAGATGCTCTGCGAAATTTCAAAATTTCCAGAAAAAAATGCATCCTATTCGGACACAGCCATATTCAGGAATACTATACTCTTGAGAAAACAGGATTATACTCCCGAAGAGCCTCGAATGGTGAGACCCTGTCCTTCAAGAAATCACGGGTTCTGATTAATCCCGGCAGTGTGGGCCAACCCCGGGATAGAGATCCCCGGGCAGCCTGGGGAATTCTGGATCTAAAAAACAAGGATTTCACCTTCTACCGCAGTTCCTATGATTATGAAATAACCCAGGGGAAAATGAAGAAAGCAGGGTTTTCTGAATTTCTGATCAACCGGATCGCCCGGGGGGAATGATCAGACCCTGCTGATATAGGCCTCCTGTATTCCGTTTATCACAAAATCATCCAGTTCTGATGTGTTTAAACCTGTCACGATTTCACTGTATTTTAAGTCATTCCCCTGAAGCTTCTTTAAAATTTTTAATTCTTCAGATTCCAGGATATCCATGCAGATTTGATGATCCCGTCCCCAGAGGAGGACCTGAAATTTTCCCGCTTCATGCATCAGCTCTTCAGATGAGGCCGGAAATCCATCAAGAATCAGATCCGGGGGAATGTGAAAGCAGTGAAACCGGACACTTGAATGAAGGGTCAGCAGGTTCTCCGGAGACAGCTTGATTTCCTCCTTCACGAAAAAAGAACTCTCAATCTGCTCCAACTCCTCAAGGAGATCCAGATAGTTGAAGAGATCCTGAATCACGGGAAACAAACCTTCCTTGCCATGATCCGAATAAAGGACCTTGAGAAAATCAAGGGGAGTTTTTCCGAGAGAATCTGCCTGAAACTCAGAAATAATAGCGCTTGACTCGATAATCTGTACCGGTGTCAGTTCAAGATCATAACAGACTCTGCTGAACCAGCTGATCCCCCGTCCCTGATTATACAAAAGGTCGCATTGCAGACTCAGAAGGCGGGCCTTCTCAAGATCATTTTGAGAAAAAGAACCTGTTTCTCTTACAAGATAGGGATCCCAAATATCAGCTTTCATCTGTAGGGTCTCCCGGCGATCATAGAGTACCGTTCCAGGCAAAACCGCCAGGGGAAAAAGGTCCAGATGATTGGGCTCCAGAGATAAGGCATAATCCAAAGAGTTCCTGAATCCCTCCAGGGAGTCCCCGGGGAGACCATAGATGAGATCCAGACCGAAGGAGACCCCGGCATCTCCCAATAGGGAGACTTTGCTGCGAAAGGCGTCCGGATCAAATTCCCGATTAATGTTTTTCAGGACGGCAGGATCACTGCTTTGAAGGCCGATCTGCAGAGTACAGGGGATTCTGGTAAAGGCGAAAGCAGTTTCCTCATCCAGAAATTCTGTTCTGATTTCAAAATAGTAATAGGTTTCGGGAGTCATCTCTCGAAGCCATTCCAGAAGGATGAGAACTCTTTTTTTATTCACATTAAAGGTGGGATCTAGGACAAAAACCTGTTCGATTCCAGAGTCTCTAATCATTTCCAGTTCTTTACGGATTCTATCCAGGGCAAATGTTCTGACCTTCCCGCTCCCTTTGGATTCAAAACAGAATTCACAGGCAAAGGGGCACCCCCGGGACAACTCCCAGAGGAGGCCCTTGTTTTCATTCAGGTCCAGAGCCCCGGAGAGAATGGGAGACGCCAGGGCATTTATATCAGAGCAGTATCCGGGGGAAACAGGAGAATACGAGGCGGTCCACAATCCGGGAATTTCAGGAAGGGGACGGCCCTGTGAAAGAGCATCTAAAACCGGGTTGATCAGAACCTCTCCCTCTCCCTGCATCACGCCGGAAATTCCGCTCTCTCGGAGAAAGGATTCGGGTGCCGCCGTCACTTCTGGACCTCCTGCCAGGAGGGGCAGATCTGGACGTGTCTTTTTAAGAATCTTAATGACAGAAAGGACAAGGGATCTGTTCCAGAGATAAACAGGAAAACCCAACACATCCGGCGCATCCCCGAGAAGATCATCGCTGATCTCTTCAGCACTCTGTTCCAGAGTATAATTTTTTAGAAGGACATCATGATTTATAACTTCCGCCTTCAGACACGCGGCTGCCAGAGGTATGGCTCTTGTCGATGATTCAAGGTGAATTGTTGCCAGAATGAGTTTCATATATCTCCATTGTAACAGAATGTACTGTCAGCTCCAAACAGGGAAGACTCTCTCAAGAGGCTTGTTCTGAATAGTGAAAAACTCATTATATTCAGGATAAAATGCGCTTTACTGCTCCTCTGACTTTTCCTTCCGCGACAGATACTGGGTTATCATTTCAGCCGCGTCCGAGCTGATTCCTGCGGTTGCAGAAATCTCTTCGGCCTTGGCGGTATATAGATTTTCCATGGATCCGAAATGTATCAGCAGCTTCCTGCTTCTGGCGGGTCCAATCCCCGGGATGTTCTCGAGAGAACTCAAAGAGAGCTGCTTTTTCCTCTGTTTCTGATTGTGAGACGTGGCAAAACGGTGGGTTTCATCCCGGACATGCTGCAGAACCCGCAGTCCACGGTCTCCCTCGGGTAGATCAATCGGGTCTTTCTGTCCCGGTAAATAAATGAGTTCATCCCTTTTTGCCAGTCCAAGCAGGGGAATTTTTAATCCTAATGCCTCTAAAACCGAGACTGCTGAACTGACCTGCCCCTTGCCGCCGTCGATGAGGATAAGATCAGGCATCTCCTTTTTCTCATTCATCAGGCGGGAGTATCGCCGGGCCACGGCTTCGCTGATGGCTTTGAAGTCATCGATCCCGCCGTCGAGGGATCGGATATTATAGTGCCTGTAATTTTTCCGGTCAGGATTTCCGTCTTTGAATGAAATCAAAGATGCAACAGTAAAATGTCCATCCAAATGGGCAATGTCAAATCCCTCGATCCTCCGAGGCAGTTTTTTTAGATTCAGAACATTCTGAAGATCTTCCAATGCCGGAAGATTCCCCAGGTCCTGAAGTTTTCTTGCCAGATCCATCCGGGCATTTTCAACGGCCATGTTCATAACGGCCTGATCTCTTTTGGAACGGGGGATTTCAAGGCTCAGGGATTCTGCACCCCCCACTTCCTTCCTGAGATAATCCTGGATAAGAGAGCGGTCTTTAAGAGAAATAAAAGCCCGGGAGGGGAAATCCTTATCAGGAATCCCATAATACAGCAGAAGAAACTCCTGTATGGCTTCCTCCTCTGTACCGCAATATTCACTCCGGAAGGATTCTTTTCCCAGAAGCTTTCCATTCCTCATCTGAATCACCGCAAATGAGTAGATATTGCCGGAAAAATCCACACCGATGTAGTCCCGGCTTTCCTCCTCGAAATCTTCGACCTTCTGTTCTGTCTGCAATTTCTCCAATGCAATCAGAATATCCCGGATCTCCGCCGCTTTCTCATATTCAAGGGATTCCGAGAGGGCCCGGATCTCCTTCATCAGCTCTTTTTCGAGCCCTGCGGTTCTTCCGCTTAATATGGCCCGGGCCTTATTTATAAGAGTTCTATAGTCTTCTTTGGATATGAGTCCCGCACAGGGACCCGAACATTTGCCCATATGATAATACAGACAGGGACTCTCTCTTTTTTTTAAATTTCGGCACCGGCGGAGAGGGAGAACCTTTTTGACAAGAGAGAGGGTTTCATCCAGAACCTTAACATCCGGATAGGGTCCGTAATACTGTGATTTATCATTCACAATGGCCCGGGTTCTGAAGACTCGGGGGAATTCTTCGGCAGTAATTCTGATAACGGGATAACTCTTCCCGTCTTTCAGGTTGATGTTATACCGGGGGTTCCATTTCTTGATGAGGTTGTTTTCCAGGAGAAGTGCTTCATATTCACTCTTGGTAACAATATGATCAATCGAGTCAATCTGCCGGACCAGGGTTCTTGTTTTTATGTCTTTTTCTCCCGAAAAATAGGAGCGGACCCGATTCCGCAGATTGACGGCTTTTCCTATATATATGATCTTTTTATGATCATCCTTCATGAGGTAAACACCCGGTTGAAGAGGAAAATCGCGTATTTGATTCTGAAGTGACTCGACTCTTTCTTTATTCCTTTCCATAATCATCCGATAATACTTTTATAGCGCCATGAAAATAAAATCTACACTCTATCTACTGATTATACAAACTCTGATTCTTTCGGGTTCACTTTTTGCCGAAACCATCACTCTCGGTGAGGATGATGACTGGAAAGCTGTCGTTTTAAACAATCTTAAAACGACACCCGGCAAGGGAGGCTTTATGGATCTTGTCCTCCGCCGTACAGAGCTTATCTCCAAAGAGGAAAGCACAGACATCCTGTTGCCCTTTAACAGAGAGGAGGGACAGGACCATTCGGGACATTATGTTATAAAAGAGAACCCAGAATACAGCAACCGATACTTTAAATCCGGTTCGGGAGCGGCCACCTTTGACAGGGAAAACCGCCTGGTTCTGGAAGCAAAAAAGAATGGGGCCCTCTTTTCTCCTTTCAGTAACTGGGAGGATTTCAGCATTGAGTTCTGGTTGTATCCGGCCAATCCAAGGGAAGGAGAAGAAATCCTCCAATGGAAAGGTCTTGGAAGAGACGGGAATGAAATTTATTCTCAGGAGATTCTCTGTCATTTTATAAACCGCCGCCTTGTGTGGAGCTTCAGTAACGTCTTTCAGCTTCCCGACAGCCCGGAATCCCATTATGAAATATCCGGCGATCCTGTTCTTCCGAGGCAGTGGAATCATCATATGCTTCGTTATGACAGCAAGACTGGAATGCTTGAGTACCTGATCAATGGAACCCCCTCTGCCATCATCTACACCACAGAAAGCGGTAATGAGTCTAATACTGTGTATACTCCCAGAATCGGAGAGGAACCAGGAGAAATTGTCATCGGATCAGGGTTTACTGGCTTTATGGATGAATTCAGGATGGAGAGGATCTTCAATGAGAACCGTTCAACCAACCGATATGATCTATCGGGATATGGTATCAGTCCTGTGATTGATCTGAATTTTACCGATTCCAGGCTGAACACTCTGGGCTCAATTGAATCCAGCCCGGGAGATTCTGCTGTTTTTCCCTACTACCAGATAACAAACAGCCTCATGGAAGCGGAAGACCTGGTTAATTCTTTTCAGGGAGAGGCAACTATTCTCTCTTCCACAAGCTCCTGGCGACCCTTTGGAGAAATCGATGAAAAGAGCAGAGGTCGTTATCTCGTTCTCTCCTTTTTACTCTTTCCCGACATGAAAAACGATGTCTCTCCCGGCCTGTCTTTTCTGAAAGTTGATTATACAACCTCTCTCCCTCCCCTTCCCCCGACTTATCTAAATGCACAGAAAGATGAATCGGGCCGCCTCAAACTGGAATGGAATCACTCGGCATCCCCAGGGGTGAAGGGATATCTCCTTTATTTCGGAGAAAAACCGGGAGAATATATTTATCCTGGAAGTCCCTTAAAAATTGAAAAAGAGAACTATACTTTTATAGACGGTTTGTCTCCCTTTAAACAATATTTCTTTTCTATTAAATCCTATACCGGTACGGAAACACAGCGTTATAGTGACTTTTCAAAAGAGATTTCCATAAGGCCCTGAAGGATGGTTCATGAGTAATTATCAAAATAAGTACAACCAGGCTGTTTCCGCCTATTTACTGGAAGATTATGTACTTTCCAGGAAAATGACTGACAACCTCCTGAAAGAACAGGGGGGGAATCCTTTGTTGTACATCCTTTCAGGAAACATACATGAAGCGCTCAAAGAATCAGAAAAAGCAATCGAAAACTATCGGAAAGCCATCCATATGGCCCCTGAAAATCCGGAAGCCTACAATAATCTGGGTGTAGCCTATAAAAACAAGGGCGATTTTGATAAAGCGGAGACAGCCTTCCTTCAGGCAACAGAACTAGCTCCCGATAGACCCGACATCAGCTACAATCTGGGGAACCTCTTTAAAAAAAGCGGGAAGCTTACAGAAGCTGAAGAGTGGTATAAAAAATCAATCGATCAGGATCCATCCTATATCAAGACTTATAATAATCTGGGGACCATATTCGAAAAGAACAAAGATTATGAGAAAGCCGAGGAAATTTACCGCCAGGGTCTGTCAATGGACCGGAACAATGCCACCCTTCATTTCAATCTTGGAATTAGCTATCAGGACCGGGGTCATTTGGATGATGCCCGGACCCAGTATGAAGAGTCCCTGAAATTCCGTCCCGGATGGACTCCCAGTCTGGGAAATCTGGGAGAGGTTCTACAAAGTCAGGGAAACCTGGACGATGCGGAAAAAATATTCTCACAGTTACTCAATAAAGAACCAGAGAATATTAGAGCCATTAACAGCATGGGAACAATCCATGCCCAGAAGGGTGATGATGACAAGGCAAGGCAGTATTTTAAAAAAGCTCTGACCAAGGATCCCTCCTATAAGATAGCTACTCAGAACCTGAAACAATTGTATCTAAAAGAAAACTCCCTGCAGGAAGCTCTGGAAGAACTGAATAAGCAGACAAACTATCATCCCGAAGACATGAGCATCCGCCTCCAGATCGGATCTATTCTAGCACGACAGGAGCGCTATAAAGAGGCTGAAAAAGTATTCAACCATGTTCTCGATCGCCAGCCCGACAGTCTGGAAGCCTACCGTTCACTGGCAGAACTCTATGCCATTCAGGAACGGCCGGATCTGGTCCGCTCCTGTATTGTTGAAATTTTCAGACTGGATCCCCGTGATAAATCCATCCTCCTGGTTCTCTCAGAAACCTATTTGAAGGGAGAGCGTTATGAGGAGGCCCTTAAGCAAGTCAACGACTACCTTGAAAGCTTTCCCCAGGACAAAAAAGCTCTTCGACTCAAGGCCAGGATTCTCCAGAAGACAGGAGGGCAGGTGGAAGCCGCCGCCCTCTATGACCAGCTGGAAGATGATGCGGATCTGACAATGGATCCCCGGACACTGACAGATATGGCTGAAGCCTATTTCCAATCGGGAGATAGAGAGAAAGCCGTTGAAAAACTGGAGTCTCTTTTAAATCTCCAGGGTGCATCTTCTGACATGGAAGACATCAATAATCTTGCCAAAACCCTGGATCTCTATGAAAAAACAGTCTCCTCCTTTCATGAAGGATCCGACAACTGGCATAATAATCTGGCAAAAATGCGTCAGATAACCATCAGGGACCTTCAAAAGAACGAGGATCCCGATTATTCAACGGGTCCAAGGCTCACAGCAATTCCTGTGGAGGAAGAAGATGCTGTCAGTCTCCTGGATATTAATGCAATGGAACCGGTTATCAGAATAAATGAAGAAGAAGACACCCTCATTCTGGAAGAGGACAGTGAAGATTTGGAAGACGTCTATACTGAGATGATGGAGGAAGGTCTTATCCCGAAGGATGAGGAAGAAGCCCCTTCCGAGGCAGCCGAGGCTACAGCTGGCTATCCCCCCCCTTATATGGGGGAACCCTATCCGGCAGGCCCCTATCCGGCGGCTCCTTTTCCTCAGGCCCCAGTTTCTGACACAGCTCCCCTGGATGAAGATCCGGATTCTGACACAGCGCCCCTGGATGAAGACCCGGATTCTGACACAGCTCCCCTGGATGAAGACC
>NZ_JAQIBL010000096.1 GCF_027859075.1 Oceanispirochaeta sp.
CGGCCGAAATTGCTCAGGGAATCAAAGAAGTCCATGCTTCGGGGATCATACTCACGGGGGTTCAGCATCAGACCGCCCTTGGCACCACCGAAAAGAATACGGCTCCGGGCACTCTTCCAGGTCATCATGAAGGACAACGCAGCCACCTCGCAGAAGTTGACAATCGGGTCAATCCGGAGTCCCCCCTTGGAGGCGCCCCGGAGAGAACTGTGCTTGATCCTGTAACCGGGAACATTCTTGATTTTCCCGTCTTTGGGACAGGCCACAAAAAACTCGTCAAACCGCTCAAAACCCAGGAGAATCTTGAGGACCGAAGAATTATCGGCCAAACCGGCCCATTTGGCAGCCTCCAGAAAATCTGTCACACAGTTCATGTAAAAGTTCCCCATCTCTTTTCCAGGCTTCAGGTTATCACGGCACAACCCTTTGAGTTCCTGCAGACAGAGATCCAGTGCAGGCTCTGTCAAGGGAGAGGAAATTTTACGGATCAGCCCTTCGACTCTGTGTTCCACACTATCTTTGCGGGACAGAAAGGGAATATTGGCAAAAGAGACCAGATCCCGCTTCATTATAGTTTCCAGATCTTTGTAATCCACTGCAGGAGCCTTGATATAAATTGAGAATATTCCCACCTGTTTCTCGTCATGCTCAAAGAGATCGTAATAACTCCGCTCCAGGTTAATTCTGTTTTTTCTAAAATATTTCAGGGATTCAAAGATGAAATGCTTGTCAGGATTCTGACAGGACAGGGAGAGTCTGAGAACATCATTGAGGATGGCCGATTCGGCAACAATTCCTTTCTGGTCCGAAGCTTTTTCATAGAGATGAAGGTGACGGAAGATCCTGTCGGGATAGCGCTGAACCGACAACTCTTCTCTCAGATACTGGTGAGACAGAGTTTCAAGGAACTCTTTGGCATGCTTGAGATTGTTTTCCTTTCCGTAATCGATCACATGTTCCCACAGGATCCCGGCATTCTTCTTGTCCTCCTCGGAGAGAACAGTATAATGTTCACCCCTCTTGTCGATGGTGACAATCCTTAATCCGCTGGCAGTGGATTCAGAATCTAAAGAGACGATATCCATGGAGAGATTCTGCTCTATCACCCTGGCCAGGCGTCCCGGATAATCCCTTCCCACATTGATAAAATAAGTCTTTGAATAGTTATCCACACCCGACTGGGACAACATGTCACTGTTGGCATTCAGAAAATGAGTCAGCATGTAGATATGATGGGCAATGGTATCGGCGGTGTTGCTGTAAAAGTACCAGCGAGGCAGATAACCCTGTGAAAAATACTCTTCCAGAATCTTGTCTTTCGTATTGATATCGATCCGGAACTGGCTTTCCAGAATATCTCCGCACTCCTTCCTCAGCTTTTTCAGAAAGGCTTCTTTGTTTCCCATGGAAAGTTCGGACACGGCATGCCTCCAGCAACTCGGTTGTTAACAGATTTTAATCATACACCCCTATCTTGAATCATCAAGCAAAATTCCCGGTAGTCTGACCTTTCGATCTCCTTTGATGAAGAGATTACATCCCCTGGGAAAGACCGGCATCATCCCGGGCAGCACAGCTTTCAGCAATATGATGTAGTATTCACAGATGTTGGCTTTCTTGAATTAAATCTCTAAAATATAAAGAACTGGTTCGATGAAAGAAAAACGGATTGTAGGTATGGACATGAACAGCAAAGGCATTTCTACAGTTAAAAGAATACCATTGCGGCTACCTGATTAACCCAGGGAATTACCTGCATCAACGGTTTGATTGAAGCCATTAGAATGATGGCATAATGATTTACAAGGAGGGATTCAATTGAGAATTCAATTTAATGAAATGAAGGAAACTATTAGACTTGCCTTTATTAAGGCTGGTATGAGCGAGGTTAAGGCTGAAGCTTGTGCCCGTATCCACACAGAATCATCCTGTGATGGAGTGTACTCTCACGGTTTGAACAGAGTGTCCAAATTTGCAGAATATATTAGGACCGGTTTAGTCAATTCTGAAGGAGAGCCCATCCTTATTCAACAGATGGGTTCCATTGAAAACTATGATGGGAATATGGGTCCCGGGATTCTTAACGCCCAGTTTACCATGGACCGCGCCATAGATTTGGCATCCGCTCATGGAATGGGTCTTGCCACATTAAAAAATACAACCCATTGGATGCGCGGCGGATCCTATGGATGGCAGGCAGTCCAAAAGGGTTTTATCGGGATATGCTGGACCAATACAGAATCCTGTATGCCGGCCTGGGGATCTATCTCAAGCAGCGTTGGTAACAATCCCTTCGTCATGGCCGTACCCAACGGCGACTCTCCCCTGGTTCTGGATATGGCAATGAGTCAGTATTCCTATGGGAAATTGGAAGTGACCCGACAAGCCGGTGCAACACTGCCCTACCCTGGAGGTTACGATAAAGAGGGGATACTCACCGACAACCCCGGTGAGATTGAAGAGACCCGAAGGATTCTGCCCATGGGTTACTGGAAAGGTTCAGGTTTTTCTATACTCTTGGACATGGTTGCATCACTTCTCTCTGGAGGTCTGGCCACCGCGGGTATCGATGCTAATAACGCAGGAAACTGCGGCGGCTGCTCCCAGATATTCATGGCTTTTGATCCTGAAAAGTTCGGAGGAAGCGGATTTATGGAAGCAACTTTAAAACAGAGCATTGAGCACCTCCACTCAGCAATACCTGAGACAGAGGGCGGGTCGATCTATTATCCAGGAGAAAGAACTATATTAACCCGGAAAGAGAACCGGGAATTAGGAATTCCTGTAAATGAAAAAGTATGGAACGAGGTCTCAGTTCTTGCAGGGAAATCGAGAGAAGGGGTTCTTTAGGCCCGGATCATTAGAGTGATAGGGAAGAGCATCATCCAGCCACAGTCAAAATCGTAATTTCCTTAAATTTGCTGAGTCTGAGATCGTTAGTATAGAAGATATCAGATCCGGAATGAAGGGCTGTAGCTAACTGAATGGAGTCGGGCGTTTTAAACCCATAGGTCCCCCGGATCTCAGCAGCTGAAACTGCGATGGTCTGATTGAGTTCCACCATCGGCACTGATAGCAGATCCTGCATCAGTGCCCTGTATTTCTGAACAAGCCGATTGTTTTTCTGCTTATGGGGAATCACCAATAATTCGAGTAATGTCAGGGTAGAGCTGGTCAATATCATATCTGCGTTTATCCACTGACTCAGCTGAACTTCCACTCTGTCGGCAAATTCTGTAGATCCTTCTATCAGGTAGATGAGAGGGGCCGTGTCAATAAAAACTTTCAAATTATTCCCACTCCCCTCTCTCCTTATCCAACCACTCAGAGGGATCAGAACTGCGCTCGCTTTGAGGATTAAGGCCCTTCAGATCACGGAGGGCCTTAAGGTTGAGTGAAAGGTTCCCCTGAGGGCCTTCACTGTTCATAGGAATAATCTTGGCGATGGGCTTTCCGGCCCTTTCAAGAATAAAGGTCTCCGACTTAAGATTGACCTCATCCAGGATCTGACCCAGACTCTGTCTGACCTTCATGACCGATATAACTTTCACGGCGGTGCCTCCACACCCTATTTTAATCCGTTATACTATGACAATCAATAGAATGACTATGATAATCATTAGACCCTTTGAGCTCTTCCATCTCTGCAGGCGGGGATATCCAGTTTCTGGATCCAACAACAGGCGAAGCATCCAGATAGTTAAAGGCCAGTCTGGTGACTGGTTGGAGGCTACATAGTGGGTGAAAATGTTCTCATAAAAAAAATAATATTAATTCAATCTTTTCAGTAAAGCGACTTTTCTTTTCACAATGAAGAATCCATACTGAGAGAAGATGTATATAGAAAATAAAAGTAGATGGCATCACCACTTCAAAATTTTCTTCTTTATAGCATTATTACTCTCGATGATGAGCGGTCTACTGAGTGCACAGAACAAGACCCCTCCGGGAAAAGACCAGAATTCTATTTTAATTCCCGGACCGACTCCCTTTTCTCTTGATTCAGGAAGCGCAGTCTACTGCATAGATCTTCTAAAGAATAATCCCCTTATTGAAATTAAAAACGATTCCGGCAAAAGTACAACTGTTAAAGTGAATACAGTCTGGTCCTTCTTTCTTGAATTCGACGAAAACTATCCTTCAGGGCACCAGCTACGATATGACATCATAGTAAATGGCACCCTTCTCGATTGGGATAAGAGCTTTATCGAATACGGAGGTAAAATGATCAACCTGCGTCTGTTGTTTCTCTACAGGAATCAGCATCCTCCCAAGGGTCTGGATTATCGAAGTAATTCATAAAGAACTTTTCACATAAAAAGCTGTTTCATAAGAATGAAACAGCCCCTGGCATAAAAAAACTATTCTATTGTTGAGTTTGACTTAAACTCCCAGTCTCAGGCGGCGAATCCACTCTCCATTAGTCTGTACTGTTTCCACGGTATGACCGGGAAGAGGCAGAATCTGTTCATGCACGGTATCCAGAATCCAGCTGACCTGAGGGAAGAAAATCTCTTCCATCTCTGCAGGAGGAGAGATCCAGTTTCTGGAACCCACAACCACGGGAGGTGCATCCAGGTAATCGAAGGCCAGCCTGGTGAGGTTGGAAGCCACATTGTGAGTAAAAGAACCCCGTTCTGTCGCATCCGATACCAGCACACAGCGTCCGGTCTTTTTCAAAGAATCCACAAGAGGTTCGTAGTTCAGAGGATTGATAAAGCGGAGGTCGATCACTTCCACACTCAAACCGTATTTTTCTTCCATCAGTTTAGCCGCATCCATGGCGGGATACAGAGTGGCACCGATAGACATGATGGTCAGATCGTTTCCTTCTTTCCGGACAGCAGGTTCTCCTTCGGGAACTTCATAGTATCCCTCGGGAACTCCGCCCTTTTCAAAGAGTTCAGCCTCTCCATACACCTTCTGGCTTTCCAGAAAGACCACAGGGTCGGTTCCTCTCAGAGCCAGGTTCAGCATGCCCTTTGCATCATAGGGAGTGGCAGGGAACATCACCTTCAATCCGGGGATATGGGCCACAAGAGCAGACCAGTCCTGGGAGTGCTGGGCACCGTATTTGGCACCGACAGACACTCGCAATACCAGGGGCATTTTCAAAACACCACCCGACATGGACTGCCACTTGGGCATCTGGTTGAACACTTCGTCTCCCGCTCTACCCAGGAAGTCACAGTACATCAGCTCGACAACGGCCCGGCCACCGGCCATGGCGTATCCTACGGCCGAACCGACAATGGACGCCTCTGAAATAGGGGAGTTGAAAAATCTATGGTAAGGGAGGGCTTCGGTTAATCCTCTATAGCAGGCAAAGGCGCCGCCCCAGTCTCTCACGTCTTCACCGTAGGCAATCATGGTGGGGTCTTCGTAGAAGCGGTGAGCCATGGCTTCAAAGATACCGTCCCGGAAGGCATAGGTCTTGGAAGCGGGCAGTTTTTTCCCGCTTTCATCGTAACCATAGCGGGCTTTTCTGGCCAGCTGCTTGACCCGGGGATTCTCTGACAGGGGAGCCAGCACCTCCGGTTCCCGGTCATCCATTTTGGGCATATTCCCCATGGAATACATGACAGACTCGATAAACTGTCCGCCCACCCGGGGGCTGATGGTATCATCGATGGCCAGCTTCATGGTAGTGGATATTTTACCCACAACCTTGTCTTTCATGCTGTCCATTTCTTTCTGTGTGATCACCTTTCCGGCTTTCAGATAGTCTCCGAACTCAACAATACAGTCCATGGCGGCAAAGGCATCCATTTCGTCCTTGCTTCTGTAAGAAGAGGCATCCGAAGGCGAGTGACCTGACTGTCTATAGGTGATGGTATCCAGCAGGGCGGGACCTTCCCCTTTCAAGAGGAGTTCTTTCTTTCTCATGGTGGCTTCTGCCACTGCCAGAGGATTGAATCCATCAATACGCTCGGCATGCATGTTGTCGGGATTAACACCGGCACCCATACGAGCGGCGGTTCCAAAACCCATGGTTTCCCCCACTGGCTGTCCGCCCATGGCGTAGAAGTTATTAAAAATATTAAGCATGTAGGGAGGCATGCCGCCCAGATCCTTGTCCCAGAGTGTCTTGTACTGATCCATGGCAGCCATCATCAGACCTTCCCAGACAGGACCGCAGGCCAGAGATCCGTCACCGATATTGGCGATGACAATCCCGTTCTTTCTGTTAACTCTCTTAAAGAGGGCTGCTCCCAGGGCGATATCCCCGGAACCACCGACGATGGCATTGTTGGGCATGCTGCCGAAGGGAGAGAAAAAGGTGTGCATTGAACCACCAAGGCCTCTGTTAAATCCGGCTTTCCGGGCAAATACTTCTGCCAGGGCACCGTAGAGGACAAAATTTTCCGCCGTGTCACGCAGGGAAGAACCATTATGATGATCCTGAACAACCTTGAGGGTGTCTCCATCCATGAATCCTTCCATAGTTGAAGTCAAAGAGGCTTCGTCCATGGCATATACGGCCTTGAAACACTTGGCCAGGATCTCCCCGTGAGAACGGTGGGAACCAAAGATAAAGTCATCCGTATCCAGAGCCAGAGACTGTCCGACATAGGCCGATTCCTGTCCGATGGCGAGGTGAGCGGGTCCCTTGTGATCATAGGCAATGCCCTGATAGTTCCCCTCTTTCTTGATATTGTTGAGCATGGTTTCAAACTCACGGATGATGAGCATATCGTAATAGGCCTGTTTCAATCCATCCTTGCCGAACTTCTTGATTTCGCCCTTGATATCCTGTTTATACTGGTTGACGGGAATGTCTTTGATCTTAATAACCTGGGGTTCCCGAATCTTTTTTGGATCTACTGATATTTGCTGTGCCATTCTTCTATCTCCTTACGTAACGTTCAATTTCATTCATGGTCTTTAAAACCTGCCAAAGCTTAGGTATTTCACCGTTCAGGGCTAAAGCTCCCAAAGGCAGTCTTTGATTATCTCAGAGACTGACGGATGGGGGAAAATTATTTCTTTGATATCCTGAACTCTCAACTCCATTTCCATCATGGCTGCCGCCGAATGGATGATTTCAGAGCTGTATACTCCCAGCATATGAACTCCTAACAGGAGTCCACTGCCCTCTTCCACAACAACCTTGCACATACCGGGCTCTTTTTTGCCCTGTTCTGCCAGAAACCGGCCGTTGGCGCGCATCTGCACGGTGGCCGTCTGTACTGCATATCCGGCTTCTTTGGCCTGGGTCTCTGTGAGACCGCATCCTGCTGCTTCGGGGTCCGTATAAACCGCCCAGGGAACCGCATCGTAACGCATCCGGTCGGGCACGCCGAGGATGGTGTTCACTGCGACTTCTCCCATGCGGGAAGCCGAATGGGCCAGAAGAGACCGGCCATTCACATCACCGATAGCGAATATTCCAGGGAGATTGGTCTTCATCTGCTCGTCCACACGGATGCCCTGAGGAGCCACATCCAGACCGATCTTTTCCAGTCCCAGAGTAAGGGGACGACGTCCCACCGACATGAGGACCAGATCGGCATCCAGAGCCGTTTCTGTTCCGTCTTTTTCAAAATACACTTTTGACTTGTCTATTTTTGTGACCTTGGCCTTCAGGTGAAAATCGACCTTGGCCATGCTCTTTCTGAGGGCTGCTGAAAATTCAGTGTCCATCAGGGGAATGATCTCATCCATCATCTCCACGACAGCCACATTCACTCCGACAGCACTGAAGAAGGAAGCAAACTCGACTCCGATCACTCCCCCGCCGATGACGACAAGATTCTGAGGAAGTGTCTCCACATTAAGAATCCCCACATTGGTCAGCACATGAGGCAGATTAGCTCCGGGAATGGGAGGAACAAAGGCTGTTGAACCTGAGGCAACAAAAAGGTTGTCAAAACCATACTCTTTGCCCTCGGCCATAACGGTCTTGGGGGATGTCACTGATGCTTCTGCAAAAACCACATCCACCTTATTCTTCTTCATCAGATAGGCGATTCCCTTGCGCAGGGTTTCGATGGTGTCCTGCTTATGAGCCATGGCCTTTTCAAGGCTGAAGGTCACATTGGATGCCATCACACCGTATTCCTCCCCGTGGAGGGCTTTCTTATATAGTTTGGAAGAGTTCAGCAGGCTCTTGGTGGGGATGCAGCCCCAGTTGGTACAGACTCCACCCAGCTGTTCTTTCTCAATGAGAAGGACTTTCTTTCCAGCGTGGCCTGCCCGTTCGGCGGCAATGTATCCGCCCGGGCCGGCTCCGATAACAATCAAATCATATTTTTCCATAGTTATTCCTCTTATCCCGCGGCCTAAAGCGCCAGAACCAGGTCGATGTTCACAAGGTTGGCAACCAGAGCCTTCAGGAAACGTCCCGCAGGAGCTCCGTCTGTGGCCTGATGATCAAAGGTCAGGCTCAATCCCATATGTGGAATGAACACAACATCTTCTCCCTTCATAACCGGTTTGGGCTGAATATTGCATACACCCAGAATCCCGACTTCCGGCTTGTTCAATACAGGAGTGAAGCTTTCGATCCCCATAGCACCGAGATTAGTAAGGGTGAAGGTTCCCCCGGTCAAATCTTCAGGACCTGCCTGGCCGTCCATGCATTTAGCAAAGATCCGTTTCGTTTCCACTCCCATCTCTTTCAGACTCAGGGAATCAGCAAATCTGACTACAGGTACCATCAATCCCCGGGGGGTATCCACGGCACATCCCAGATGAATGGATTTAAAAACTCTAATGCTGTCACCCAACCAGTGGGCATTCATCTCAGGAAATTCCTTAAGAGTACGGGCAGTCACCAGCATCACCAGATCATTGATGGTAATACTCTGAAGGCCCATGCTTTCGGGGGATTCTTTCAGTCTTTTTCGTAGAGCCAGGATGCGTGTTGCATCGGCGGAGGTATTCATTGTGAGCTGGGCGGTCTGAGTGAGGGATTCCAGCATTCTTGAGGCGGTGATTTTTCTAACGCCTTTGACCTTGATCTCTTCCACTTCTCCGGGAAAATCCAGATTGAGAACAGTGGATACTGCAGGCTGTAAGGGAGCCTCGATAGAAGAATCAAGAAGGTCCGACTTGAGGACTCTGCCCCCCAGACCTGTTCCTCTTGATGGAGCGGTTTTCCCCGTTCTGATCAGTTCTTCCATGGCTGAGGGTGTCAGGGCAGCCATCCCGTCCAGTGCAGCGAGAACATCCCGTTCTATAATCCGTCCATCAGGACCGGTCCCTGTGATTTTATCCAGGGCAACGGCTTTGGCAGCCGCCAGGTTTCTGGCTCGGGGAGAGGCAAATCCAGAGGGAGTCCCGCTGTCTGTCTGTACAGCCTGTACCGATTGTGTCATTTCTACGACTGGAGCAGAAACCGCAGCAGGTGCATTGCTCTCTTCGACAGCCCCCTCTTCAGAGGTTCCGCCTAATCCGGCGAGGAGCTCTGAGATGTCTTCTCCGGGCTCGCCCACAACTGCCAGGGGCAGCATGACAGGGACATCGTCCTCTATCTTATATAACTGCTTTAAGAGTGTTCCTGATGCAGTGGATTCCACACTGACCGTAGTCTTATCCGTTTCAGCTTCGCACAGGATATCACCCGCCTGTACCGAATCACCTTCCTGTTTTGTCCATTCCAGAATGATACAGGATTCCACAGAATTACCGGCTTTCGGCATTACAACAATTTCTGCCATTGACCTCTCCTTTCCAAACTCAGCCCATGAAGACTGATCTATTTAAAATACACATAATTTTGCATGTTTTTACATAAAGCTTTCTAATTGCTTTCGATAATATTTCATATCACCTTCTAATTCAAGACTATTTTCTTTGAAGTTTACTAATTAGATAAATTTAAATCGGTAAAAAACAGTTTGATCAGTTTAGTTCCGCACAATTAAAGCAAAGCAGACCGACTTTTTCCCGCACGTGCTGCAATAAAACACGAAAACAGTAAGTATCAACGATATAATCAATAAATCAATTTTCAAACTTAGGAGTTTACTCATGTCTGGAAAAGTTCACAGCATCATCATTCTATTTGCAATTCTGGGTCGGACTGGCAGATTACGCATGAGGAGAATAAATTGAAATATTCTATACCTTTTTTTATTCTGATGAGCCTGGCCATGATGAGCAGCTGTGATACGAACAGCGGATCATCTGAAGAGACAATCTTGTCGGAGGACTTCTCAGACGGTAGCAACTGGACATTTACTACTGATGACTCAACTGCCAATCTCTTCACCATTGTCAAAGAAGAAGCAATGTTGACAATAGAACATCCCACGGGGAACGATTTTGCCAGCCAGCTGGCATACACTGGTGATAAATTCACCCTGAAGAGCGGAGAGAGTTATATCATCAGCTTCGATGCCAGAGGCACCCGCTTTGTGAATATGGAGATTCAGGAAAATGATGTCGATATCAACAATGACAGACGGCGTTTCACAAGTTATATAGACAAAGATTGTGATCTGATCGCTGAAAACCACATATTCTCTTTTGAATTCACCATGCCTTTAACAGATGACAAACCAGGCCTTGTATTCGATTTTGGCAGAGAACCTGCAGGACAGGTTTACCTGGACAACATCAAGATCAGAACCACTCCCTGATTTTTGAGCAAAAAAAGCACTTTCATGTGGATATAAATATTACCAGCAATAAGGAGTTACCGTGAAAAAAACAATCGTATTATTATTTGCTTTGTGTTCACTATTCACCTTCCCAGCCTGTGACACAGGAACAGGAACCAGCACAAATAATGAAGAAGAGACCGGGAATGTTGATGATGGAACGTTCGAAGGCAGATACACAGGAGATGAATTAACTATTACAGGCTATGTTGAAGGAGCGGTTTTAGGAGACATCACTATTCCCTCAACCATTGAAGGCAAAACAGTTGTTGCAATCGACTCTGTGGCTTTTTACGGATGTGATGGAGAAGATGGAACACCGGATATTACATCGGTTGTTTTTCCCTCTTCCCTCAGAAAAATTGAAGGTTCAGCCTTTGCAGACAACGGAAACCTTCATACAATCAGCCTGAAAGATGGATTGGAGAGACTCAATTATGATGCATTCAGGGGAGCGGCCCTTACTGCTG
>NZ_JAQIBL010000097.1 GCF_027859075.1 Oceanispirochaeta sp.
TATTTATAGAATGTGGTGTGATTTCAATTTCAGAATTATTGAAATCAGTACTCTCAATCATTTTAGGAAAAACATCATTTATTTCAATATCATTATATGATTCAGTTGATTTTCCGGACAATGTTTGTATTTCAAAACGTTTTGGTTTACTTCTATTAATAAAATCTAATGAAATAGGATGCGCTTTTTTAGAATCTTTATTTATTGCTGATATGGATATTTTTTTATCATCCTTTGATGTGACGACAATATCTAGAGCTTCAACAATTTCAATATTTCCTTCTTTATTAACAACTTCAAAAGTTGGCATATCATTTGAAAATGAATCTAAAACTGTATCGCCAAGATTATTAACAAATAAATCAAAGACATAGTATGTTGATCTAAGGATAATCCCTTTATCATGTGTAAAAATACATCCTCTTGTATTAACGATTGGTGCAAAATTTGCCATCCCAACAGTATTGCAATAGCGAAGACACATATTCAAAAATGAAGCTGTAAAAACCGCATCTGCCATTGTATACTTGGAATTGTCATCATTTAAATCTCTCGGATGTAGATATACTTCAGGATCATTTGATTGTTGTATTAAATGAGTATTGGGATGGTACCATCCTCTTAGATTCCATTCATCAAAAGATATTCGAATTTTATTTTCCAATCCAAGAGCACATAAAATCCCTTCAACTTTTTTAACTTTATCATCTAAATGGTTGGTAAAGGCCATACACTGATCATAACTCGCATAGTCATTATCATTATGAATTTTATCCCAATAATCGTGAATAGATATCCATTTAAGCCTTTTTCCACTGCTTTTTAGTAAATTTATATTCCATTCAATATCATCAAGAGCGGCTGCGGAGAGTTCAACTGAAGGATCAACCCGATTAATCATTTTTGCAGATTCATTTACCAAACGTCCCCATTCATTTGCAGACTTAGCGCCTATTTCCCAATCTCCATAATTTTCATTACCAATGCTCCAATATTTAACGTTATGAGGCTTTTCACTACCATTAGCAATTCTATATTTAGAATATTTTCCCATATTTTCAAGATTGCAATACTCAACCCAATTGCTCATTTCCTCTGAAGAACCTGTTCCCGCGTTAGTACAGATGTATGGTTCGCATCCAACTTTCTTACAAAAATTAATAAATTCATCTGTACCAAATGTATTAGGTTCTTCAACTCTCCATGCTTTATCATAAGTTGGTGTCCTTTTAGGCCCAACCGCATCTTCCCAATGATGAGCAGAGACAAAGCATCCACCAGGCCATCTTATAATTGGAACCTGGATTTTTTTCATCGCGTTGATTACATCCACACGCAACCCATCTGAATCTGATAATGGATTTTCAGGATCATAAAGACCACCATATATTTGACGATGAAAATTTTCAATAAAATGCCCATAAATCATAGGATCACGTTTTCCAATAATACGATTAGAATTAATATGCAATTTCATTTTCAACTCCTGAATTTTATTCTTTGATGGCAGCTGCAGCCAGACTTTGCAGAATGTATCTATGCAGAAAAAAATAGATAATAAAAGTAGGGATAATTGCAATTATAGTTGATGCAAATGTGGGTCCCTATTCTCGCCTACCCATTTGTTCAAGAAAATTATTTAAACCTAACCGGAGTGGTTTTCATTTTAGATTTTGATATAAATGTATTTGCGTATGTAAATTTGCACATTCCGGTGAAAACTGCCACCCATACCAGTTTTTCCTGCTACCTAAGTCACATTTCTCAACCGCTGTTTTATTTAATCCCAGGTGGTAGCTTGAGTCAAGTTTTTTTTTGTGTATTCTCTTTCTTACAGACTCCCGTACTGATATTAATATACGAAGACTAATTCATGTAGAAAATGTTGCATCTTTACGGTACATCGGGCCTGTCTGACAGAGCTGAAACGAACGTCTTTATTTAAGAATCTTTTTTTTATGTTCATCGAAAATCTCACGAGTCAAAGGGATGAGGAATATAATACAGGCTATAAAAAAAATAACACTGCCTGTAATCGAAACATAGTCTTTACTTCTTATACCACTGATCAGGTACAAAACTGCGCATAGTAGGAATAAAAACCATCCACTTAATTGATATTTATGACTGGCTTTCAAATGAATCTCCTCTTAATCTTAATAGAACTAAATAAAAACAATACCACAAGATGACTGCCGAGAAAAAGACATGAACCTAAAATGATGTCTTTCTGAAACTCTCAACTATCCAAATAACGCTTAAGAAAGTCATAAGCCATAGCACCGGATATCTGATGATCTCCCTCAAAAATATCATGATGTAAACGATCTTCAGCATCGAATATTTTGTATAATTTCCTGATCTGTTCAACAGATTCCCTGACAGCATTTATTGGAAATATTGTGTCTTCAGTTCCCGATTCCAGCAGCAATGCCCGGGGAGCGATAGTGGCGAAAATATTGTACATTTCTCCCATAGAAGTTAGAACTCCAGGTATGTAATTATCAATACAGTGATATATATCCATAATTGATTGTTTATATGTGCAGGCATAACCACTGCAAACACAAGCAATAATACGCTCATCTACAACAGAAAGAAACGCAGAAACAAGCCCCCCTCCGGATATTCCCATAGAACCTATTTTTTGAGGCTCAACCATAGAAAGACCCTGCAGAAAATCAACTGTCCGCATTGCCTGGTAAACCCTTAATCCTGCCATGTTCAGTCCGTGAAGTAATGAACTGGTAGAATATCTGTAACAGGAATTACCTTCTTGTTCATTAAAGGAAATTTTTGTTTCAGAGCGCATATCCCCAAATCCTATTAATTCAGGTACAGCCACAATAAAGCCTCTTTTGCAGATTTCAATAGCAAAATTTTTCTGATATCCTGGATCTGCAGTCCCTCTATCGGTTCCATCCTCAAGTAAACCACAAATATCCGCACAGCCGTAACCATGACCGGACAGGGCAATAACTCCAGGTACAGGTGACTGAATTCCTGCCGGAATAAGAACATAAACGGGCTGTATCAAATCTTCACAAATCGTAATTTCATAGCGCTGTAGTGTATAATCTTCATACTTCCTTTCAACCATTATAGATCTGGCAGAAAGATCACTTGCTTTAAATGGAATTGAATTAATGCCGAGGATCCCTGCAAATTTTTCTCTTTGATCTAATTTGTATTTTTTTGCGTCACTTAAACTGAAATCAGCAAAATCATGCTGTGGAATATTTTCATACATTTTTTGAAAAAACAGGGATGGTGAATGGCTGTAAGACATAGAAACTCCTTATATTTTGCATCCCCCCGAAATAGTAGAAACTCAATTTGCTTAAAAGTTAAGTTCTTTCTGATATAGGGAATTCCTCATTTTGTGTACGATTTAGTCTCTTGAATTAATTCAGGAACTAAATTTTATGATTAAAGACCGAATTGTATTTGTTATAGTATTCCAAAATATTTCATAATAATATACTTGATTGGAATAATAAATGGTACCTAAAAAATCTGATGCCAATAACGATGTCCTTATTATATAAACCCAAAAGCCAGAGAGGTATTTCCCTCTGGAAATCCTTCTATAGATTTATGTGGACGTAGATTATTATATTATTCCACTCTTTGATTGACAAATTCTCTACAGCTACTTCTGGTAGAGAATCTAATTCAAGATATTGCAGGAGAAGGCTCTGTCCTGGTCTACAACATGTCTTATGAAAAGGGGATATTAAAGAATCTGGCGGCTCAATATCCTCAATATGCAGAATCTCTGAATGAGATTAAAGAGAGGATTGTTGATGACGCTATGGATGCAATTGAGAAAGACAATCCTTCTCTTAAGAATGTACTTCCTAAAGTTTTTGCTCGTGGAAACCTCGATCCCACCAGTCTTGGTTCCCTGATAGACATGATTGGTAATATTGCTTTTGGGGATGCGAAAGCCAGAAGTGCAGATCTCTTGGGCCATGTTTTTGAGTACTTTCTTGGTGAGTTTGCTCTTGCTGAAGGTAAAAAAGGGGGACAATTTTATACACCCCGTTCGGTAGTTGAGATGCTTGTTGAGATGCTCCAACCATAGAAAGGACGTGTATTAGACCCCTGTTGTGGTTCAGGTGGTATGTTTGTTCAATCTGAGAAATTTGTCGCAGACCATAAATAGAAAGGTCAACGATCTTTCTATTTATGGTCAGGAGAGTAATCAGACAACCTGGCGTCTGGCTAAGATGAATCTCGTCATCCGAGGAATCGATAGCTCACAGGATAATGTGGAAATCAACAGATCTTTATGATTTACCCTTGAAAGAATAAAGACTGAATTCAGCATTGAATCATCAGTTCCTTTTATTCTGTTATATTCCATAAGGAAGTAATTATGGACACCTTAGTAGACACGGCCAAACAACGTTTCGGCATAGACTACCTATTCCCCTACCAGAGGCTGGTCATCACCAACATCCTCCGCCGCTCGGGATACTTCGGCGAGGAAGAGCAGTCCGAGGCCCCAATCCATCAGGTTGTGCTCTTGCCCACAGGAGCAGGCAAGAGCCTCTGCTTTATGCTGCCCGCCTGTCTGCTGGAAGGTCTTACGATAGTCGTTTTTCCCCTTCTGGGACTGATGGCGGATCAGCTGAGGCGTGTGAAAGAGGCTGGTCTCACGGGGGCAGTCCTCAAAGGCGGCATGAGTTCCCAGGAAAAAGCCGAACTATGTGGAGGGCTGGAATCAGGAGAAACAACAATGCTCCTGAGCAATCCGGAAATGCTGATCCTCCCGGAGGTCAGAGAAAAACTGAAACATGTAAAAATAGTCCATCTGGTCCTGGATGAGGCCCATACCATCCCCGAGTGGGGAGAGACATTCCGGCCGGCCTGCCTGGAACTGGGAAAGATCCTTCCCGAACTGGCACCCGAGCAGATCACCGCCTTTACAGCCACCGCCTCTCCCCAGATTCTGGAGAAAATCAAATCCATCCTGTTTACAGGGCTGAACTTCAATCTGGTGATGGCCAACCCGGACAGAGTGAATATCCATTATGAGGTATTGCCGGTTTTATCCAGAATGAAAACTTTGACCGAATTGATTCCCAGGATTAGACGACCGGCCATCATCTTCTGCTCCAGCCGAAGGCAGACTGAGCAATGCGCCCTCTACCTCCGTCAGAGACTGGATGATCAGGAGATCCGTTTTTACCATGCAGGACTTACAAAAGAACTGCGTCAGGAATTGGAAGAATGGTTTTTTCATTCTGATAATGGAATTCTGGCGGCCACCTGCGCCTACGGTCTGGGCATGGATAAATCGAACATCAGAACGGTCATCCATTACAGCCTCCCCTCCTCCGTGGAAGCCTATCTGCAGGAGTCTGGACGGGCCGGGCGGGACAGGCAGCCCTGCCGGGCTATTCTGCTGTATCATCCTGAAGATAAACATAAAGAGGATAAGAATCCCCGGGTCGACCTCCGGGATCGCTATGAAAAACTTCTAGCCTTTGCCGAGGATTCACAGACCTGCCGGAGGGAAAGCCTTTTATCCATACTGGAAGCTGAACCGGAAGATTGTGACAGCTGTGATGTGTGCCGGGGAGAGGTCATTCTGAAAGATCCGGTGGAGGATTTAATCATAGAAATCATTGGAATCTTCCGAAAGCATTTTACTCCTAAGATGCTGGCGAATTTCCTTTTAGGACGCTACAGTCGGGAAATCCGGCAGGGGCGGTATGATAGATCGTCAGGATTCGGCAGTCTGTCCTCCTGGAATCCGGATGATGTGAAGGATACGATTCATGGTCTTATTTCTGCAGATAAAGTCAGACAGCTTATCAGAGGAATCTTGAAAGGGAAATTAACGGACAGATAATAGTCACATCAGA
The DNA here is from genome assembly GCF_027859075.1 of Oceanispirochaeta sp. Taxonomy (NCBI): domain Bacteria; kingdom Pseudomonadati; phylum Spirochaetota; class Spirochaetia; order Spirochaetales; family Spirochaetaceae; genus Oceanispirochaeta; species Oceanispirochaeta sp. The sequence goes on from NZ_JAQIBL010000097.1 coordinate 5,877, forward strand.
AAGTCAGTGGACGTTACTGTAATATCCATACCGCCATATTTTGATCACCACAAATATAAAAGTATTGAACTAATGTTGTTTTCCCGACAGAATTCTGTAACTTGTATTCCATTCTCTGCCTTTTTTTCTCAACTATTTATTTCAGGGTCAAATACCATAGATCTTCGATCGCCTGCCTGAAATTATCGTTATGCTGTGACTTTTGTGATATTATCATTTGTTCAGGAGTTTATATATGATGATTACAGGTGGAAACGATCAGTTGAATGACCTGATCAAGCTCTCTTTTTTGACAGAACTGGGCAAAGAGATCAGTTCCTGTAAGACGGTTCACGAGACAATGAATGCTGTTATGAATCACGTGGGAATAATATTTGCCCCGTCATACTGGTCTCTCCTACTCAGGAACCCCAAGACCGGAGATTTGAAATTCGAGGTCGTTGTTGGAAGCGGTGTTGAAAACATGAAGGGGATGACACTCCCCTGTGGTCAGGGAATAGCCGGCTGGATTGCTGAAAACGGTGAGGCACTAATTATCGAGGATGTAGAGCGGGACAAGCGTTTCTTTTCAGAAATGGATAAGCTGAACCAGTTTAAAACAGAATCCATCATCGGGGTTCCCCTCAAAAATGGGAAAAAAGTATTTGGTGTGATTGAGCTGATCAATAAAATTGATGGAAAGCCTTTCAGCCCCCTGGAACTGCAGCTTCTGAAGACGATTGCTGACTTTGCAGGGATTGCCATCGAAAAAGCCTATTATATGCGAGCCCTTCAGCGTATTGCCACAATAGATTCCCTGACTGGTCTGAACAATCGACGCTGCTTTGACATGAATTATCAGAAGGAATCAGATAGAGAAAAACGGACTGGCCGGGCCTTTTCTGTGATGATGATTGACATTGACGGGTTTAAGCGGGTCAATGATGTTCATGGACATAAAGAAGGAGACCGGGTACTGATTCAAGTCGCGGATCTACTCCGCAAGCATTTAAGGGCTGCTGATCTACCCTGTCGTTATGGCGGGGATGAGTTTGCCATTCTATTACCCGACACATTGCTGACTGCTGCGGAACAGCTGAAAAACCGTCTGCTCTTACATTTATCGGAGATGAATAAAGAGAAGACTATCCAAATCGGACTCAGCATAGGAGTTCATGAATCCGATGGAAGCAGCCTGAAAGAGATGCTCCATATGGCGGATATAAAAATGTATAGAGAAAAAAACAGAAAATCAGAAATGACAATATCCGACATGACTGAGAACCTAGAAATGGTGATTGAGTCGGAAAATCAGGAGGATTTTCCGCAATAACTCACGGCATGTTCTGGTCCTTTGAAGCCACCAGCAGTTCATACCATTCATCCCTGGTCAGTTCAACTTTGAAAGCATCCATAGCCTTTTTAATTCGCTCGGGGGTTTTGCTGCCGATCACAGGATTGATCCTGCCAGGATGTTTCATGAGCCAGGCCAGAACGATACCGTCTGCCGAGACATCTTTAGCCTCTGCCATACGATTCACAATCTCTTTTGTTTTCTTCACGGTTTCAGCTGTTTTATCATCCAGGGTCTTACCGGAAAAAATACCTCTTGCCAGAGGACTCCAGGACTGTAGGCTGACTCCGTTGAGCATGCAATATTCCAGGGTCCCGATAGGGAAATCAAGATTCTTTCCCATGGAATTATTGAATCCGACAGTATTGCAGACAAAATCGGTCTTCAAAAGACTCAGCTCCAGCTGGTTGGCCACAATTTTCCTGCCCGTATAGGCCTCAATGAGCCGAATCTGATGATGATCCATATTGGAGACTCCCAGAGCACGGATCTTTTTCTTGGAAAACAGTTCATCCATGGCTTTTTTTAATTCATCCTTTTCCATCAGTGGATCTGGCCGATGCATGAGGAGGATATCCAGATAATCCGTTCCCAATCGACTCAAGATTCCATCTACAGACTCAATGATATGGGAATAGGAATAATTAAAACGAGACCCGAAAGGAACACCGGTCAGTTGGATTCCGACCTTGGACTGGATGATTATTTTTTCTCTGATATGAGGGTTTTCTTTTAAATAATGTCCAAAAACAATTTCAGATTTGCCTGATTTATAAATATCCGCCAGATCAAAAAAAGTAAGACCGCAGTCGATGGCCGTATCCAGGGCCAATCGGCCCTCATCAATGTCTTTGGGGGTGACAGGTTTTTCATCTCCCCATTCTCCCCCCAGTCCCATGGCTCCATAAATAATGTATTGTTCGGGTAAATTTTTATTTCCAATTTTCATGATAAAATCCTTTCATATTTTTTATTGAGAGATGTAATCCCCTACCAGGCATCTGGTACAAATCAATGTAGTAAGTCTAAGCCTTTTTAGATGACTTCACACCAGAAAGTTGTCACTTCAATAATAAGGGCCGTGCTTATTCATTTTTTTTGAAATAAGAACTAGAGCCCCAGCCTGTCCCCCTGGGTATAAACATTGATCCTCAGTCCCCGGGCAAAGCCGCAGACAGTCACACCATAAGAGGAAGCCAGCTCCAGGGCTGTATCCGTGGGGGCAGACAAAGAAACAATGAGAGGGATGCCGACTTTCACCATCCGCAGCACCAGGTCGGAGGAGATCCGGCCTGAGGTGATGATCAGCCCCCGGCTTAGGTCCACTCCCCCCAGGAAGCCCTTCCCGATGACCTTATCCACCGCATTCCTGCGGCTGATGTCATCCGCCCAGAACTCAATCTGGTCCTCCCCATAGGCGGCCATATGAACGCCCCCTGTCTCGTGATACACGGAGGGCAGTTTTTGAAAGGCAGCTGTGAGAGAAAGGATGTCATCGGGAGTCCTGAGGGGCCCCGGTTGTAGGGGTATGATAGTTTCATCCAGCTCGATACGAGAGGAGGCACAGTCCACCTGATCACGCAGAGTTCTGATCTGAATGCTGCGGTCCAGGGTCACACGGCAGAGGGAACCGTCCAGCTTTATCACAGGAATTTCGGAGGGCCTCAGGTAACCTTCGGTGTAGAGGATGCCCGTCACCAGGTCGGGAAGATCCCGGTTGGTAACGGGAATCTCCGTGAGTAGCTGATCATTCAGATAGACAGAGAGCCAGCTTTCGCAGATAACCGGGTCCATCCTGGATTCGGCTCGCCCGTGGTCATAGCGGATGATGGGAAACTCTTTTTTGATCACAAGGCCAGCTTTTCCAGGTCGGCAGGGCAGTTAATATTCGAAAAACTTTCGGCCCGGATGCCCCGGGCCAGGAGTTCCTCTTCTTCCAGTACGATCCGGGGCATTCTTTCGACAACCCTCTGCAGGTGGTATTCCCCGGCATAAAAAGCCTCTTCCCAATAAGGTAGAACCGATACAGGATAGAGTCCCAGAAAGGGCTGATATTTCCCTGCAAACCTCAGGACTGTGGCCTGATCCCGGCTCCTATATTCCCACAGGAGTTCCAGAACTTTTTTATCAAAGAAGGGAATATCACAGGCTAAAAGCAGAAGCCAGTCATGGACATGGGGCATCACTGATAGAATCCCATTCAAGGGTGTCGGAACTGAACTGCCGTCCTCCAGCACAGGCACTCCCATATAGAGGTAATCAGAGGGATCTTTTGCCAGCAGATACAGCTCCTGTGTCATATTCCGTGCTCCCTCCAGGGTCCACTCCAGCAGGGTCTGTCCCTTCCAGGGAAAGAGGGCCTTGTCCCGGCCGAAGCGGCGGCTGCCCCCACCAGTGAGGATTCCGGAAGTCACATAGGGGCCTGCCTCGGCCTTCAGGTCGATCATGCCGGCTCCACCCGGCAGGCCGCCACTTTCAGCTCGGGTATTTTTGACTGGGGGTCCAGGGCATCATTGGTCAGGCGGTTCACCGGAGACTCATGAAAATGAAAGGGAAGGAAGATTACCCCCGGGGCGACCCTCTCGCTCAAGCGTGCCGGAACGGTAATCTCCCCCCGTCGGGAGGTCACTCTGAGCATCCCGCCGTCTGCTACACCCAGAGCCTTCAGATCCTCCTCACAGACTTCGGCATAGGCCTCGGGGGCAAAGGTATTCAATGCCCTGGACCGGCGGGTCATGGTGGCGGTGTGATAATGATAGAGCATCCGTCCCGTGGACAGGACGAAGGGATACTCCTTGTCGGGCCGTTCCGCCGAGGGTATAAAATCCACAGGATGAAAAAGGCCCTTCCCCCGGGAAAACCGGTCTTTATGAAGGAAGGCGGTTCCCGGATGATCCTCCGTCGGACAGGGCCATTGCAGGTCTTCCTCTTCCAGACGCTCATAGCTGATACCGCCGTATGAGGGAGTGAGGGACGCAATTTCTTTCATGATGGCAGATGCATTCTTATAGGCCATGGGATACCCCATGCGGGAGGATATTCCGGCGATGATCTGCCAGTCCGGCAGAGCCTCTCCGGGGGGACTGACGGCCCCCCGAACCCGCAGCATTCGTCGCCAGGTATTGGTGAAGGTCCCCTCCTTTTCACCATAGGCGGCGGCAGGCAGAACAACATCCGCCAGAGCGGCAGTCTCGGTCATGAAAATATCCTGCACCACCAGAAAATCCAGAGCCTTCAAAGAGGCTTCCACATGATTCAGGTTCGGATCCGAGAGCATGGGATTTTCTCCCATGATGCACAGTCCCTTCAGCAGACCATCTGAGGCGGCATTCATCATCTCCATGACGGTCAGGCCCTTCTCTTCAGGAAGCTGATCCACTGCCCAGGCTGTTTGAAATTTATGCCGGATCTCCGGATTTGTCACCTGCTGGTACCCGGGATATACATTGGGGAGTCCCCCCATATCACAGGCACCCTGAACATTATTCTGTCCCCGCAGGGGATTCACACCCGTGGATTCCCTGCCGATCTGTCCGCAGACCATGGCCAGATTGGCCAGAGACAGCACATTATCGGTTCCCGTCACATGCTGAGTAATCCCCATGGCAAAGACGATGGATGACTTTTCGGCTCCTGCATAGGCCCGTGCGGCAAGGCGGAGCTTTTCTGCCGGGATGCCCGATATATCCTCTACCAGCTCGGGAGTGAAGGGCTTCACCGCTTCTTCCAGGGCGGCAAAATTTTCCGTCCTGGATTCTATAAAGTCCCGGTCAGCCAGTCCTTCTTCCAGGATGATGTGAATCAGACCGTTGATCCAGGCCACATCTGTTCCTGATTTTTGCCGGAGCCAGAGGTAGGAACCCTGTAGCAGATCTATCTTACGGGGATCGATGACGATGATCTTCGCCCCCCGGTCCCGGGCATAGCGGATATAGGTGGCGGTAACCGGATGAGTCTCGGAGACATTGGCTCCCGTGATCAGAATACAGTCCGCCCCGGCCAGATCGCCGATGGGATTGGTCATGGCTCCCGAACCAAAGGCACGTCCCAGTCCGGCCACGGTGGGGGCATGGCAGAGCCGGGCACAGTGATCCACCGAATTAGTCCCCAAAGCCGTGCGCACAAATTTCTGAAAGACATAATTCTCTTCATTGCTGCAGCGGGCCGAAGCCAGGCCGGCCAGGGCATCCGAACCGGAATTGTCCCGAATGTGGGAGAGTCTGCGGGCCGTCAGGCTCAGAGCCTCATCCCAGGAGGCTTCCCGGAACTCTCCGTTTTCCCTGATCAGAGGCTTTGTCAGCCGTTCGGGGCTGCTCAGGAACTCATATCCAAAGCGCCCTTTCACACAGAGACGGCCTCTGTTGGGGAGTATTTCCGGACCGGCTCCCCTGACCTTCACGACCCGGTTCCCCTTGACCCAGAGGTCCATCTGACAACCGACACCGCAGTAGCCGCAGGTCGTCCGGACCTTCCGGTCGATGGTACTGATCCGGAACCGGCCGTTAACTGGTTTTTCCGTCAAGGCGGCGGTGGGACAATTCTGAACACATTCACCACAGCCGTCGCAGCTGGAATCTTTCCACTCCCGGTATTCCGGGGAGGGATAGACATCCATGCCCCGGTCCATCCAATCCAGAACAAACTTACCCTGAATTTCTGTGCAGGCCTGGATGCAGATACCACAACGGATGCATTTGCCCGGATCAAATTCCAGAACGGGAGATGAGTCGTCATATTTCAAATCCGGACGGTCATGGACAGAACCGAAGGACCGATTCGTATCCTCTCCGATCTGGTATCTGTAGGCCAGGTCCTGGAGGCTGCATTCTCCGGCCTGATGACAGATAGAACAATCATAATCATGGTCTGCCAGAATCAGTTCCAGAGTAGTGCGCCGAACCTTCTCAATCTCATCGTCAAAGGCAGTGACCACCATCCCCTCTTTTACCGGCAGGGAGCAGGCACTCTTCAGCCCGGGCAATCCCTCAATACGGACAACACACATACGGCATGTTTCCAAAGAGTGCATATGCTTCATATAACAGAGAGAGGGAATATCAAATCCATTCTCACGAGCCGCATCCAGAAGATTCCGGCCCTTTTCTACCCTTATAGTTTGACCGTTTATGCTAATATGTACAGAATCCATGAAGCCCCCTTCTATAGAGAATATCATATATAACCAGGATGTTAATCATAGAAATGATATAGAATAGAGTCAAAAAAGCAATTTGCCATAGGAACTATTTTCATGAAAAAATTCGGAATAAGCGGTCTAGTCGTTCTCTCCTTTATTGCCTTTATCTCTCTGGGACTCCCCGATGGACTCTTAGGGGTCGCCTGGCCGGGAATCAGAACTGATTTTTCACTGCCCCTGGATGCCCTGGGACTCTTACTTGTCTGTTCAACAGCCGGTTACACTCTTTCCAGTTTTTTCAGCGGCACTCTTGTCAGGCGTTTGGGTATCGGAGGTCTTCTCAGTCTGAGTTTCGCTATGACGGCAGCGGCTTTTCTGGTCTTTTCCATAACACCCCTATGGATTTTCTTTATCGGGGCGGCGGTTATGGGAGGATTGGGAGCCGGAGCCATCGATGCAGGAATCAATACCTATATTGCCCAGAATCATAGCGAACGAATGATGCAGTGGCTTCATGCCAGTTTTGGGGTAGGAATCACCATCGGTCCGGTCATCATGACACTGGGGATCACTTGGACTCAACGCTGGCAATGGGGCTATGTCGTTGTAGCGGGGGCTCAGATACTGCTGGCGGCGGCCTTCCTCATGACAAAGGGCTGGTGGAAAAATATCAGTCTGAAAGAAGAAGCCCAGCTGAGAGAAGAGGCTACTCTGGCAGAAACCATGAAAAAAGTCACCGTCTGGCTGAGCATGCTGATGTTCTTTATCTATACAGGGGTGGAACTGGGGCTGGGGCTCTGGACCTACTCTCTGCTGACCGAGTCCAGAGGAGTGGCACCAGCCGTCGCCGGGTTCATCACGGGAAGCTACTGGGGTAAGTTTACACTGGGCCGGATAATGGCAGGCTGGTACAGCCGGAAATTCTCAGTTTCTACCATGATTTATTTCAGCGTCTTTCTGGCCATCACGGGGACGGTAATGATCCTTGTTGATCTTTATAACAGTATGACCATCTTCGGCATCGGCCTGACCGGACTGGCCATTGCGCCTGTATTCC
>NZ_JAQIBL010000098.1 GCF_027859075.1 Oceanispirochaeta sp.
GGGGGTGTTTTATGGTCGGTCCGATGGAAATCATATCCATCCCGGGATATTTATCACCGATCAATCCGCATTCAAGACCCGCATGAATGGCCTCAATGACAGGATCTTTTCCGCATGCTCTTTTATACACTACCACACTTTTTTCCAGCAGAGCAGAAGAAGGGTTCGGTTTCCATGAGGGGTACTTATTCAGAGTGTCACAGCTGCCGCCGGCTAATAGGGCCAGGGAAACCATCCTCTCATTCATATCCTTCAGTTCCGACATGACAGCACTCCGCTGACTGGTCAGAAAGTCTGCCCCCTTAAGATTGACAGAAGCCCAGGCCAGGTTGCTGGATGTTTCCACAAGATTCTCAATATCCGAGGAGACTTTACCCACCCCATGAGGGATGAGACGGATGACCCGGAGGATCTTTAGACCCGATTCCTGTGTGAGAACCTGAGAAATTTTAGAGACCTCCTCCAGTTTTATAAAAAGATCTTTCTCTACGGTTCCAGATTCATTGATAAAGTCCTGTTCCCAGGCAGACACAATTTTCTGAACATCAACCGTATCTGACAGGACAAACCGGGCGACCCCATCCCGGCAGATGGCATTGGAAGCCCCGCTGCCGCCTTCCAGACCGGCGAGTCTGAAAGAGTCTTCCAAAGAGAGCTGGCTCAATACCCGCTCGGCCATTTTCAGGGCATTCCCCAGATTCAGGTGAATGTCCATTCCCGAATGGCCGCCCTTCAGACCACCCACGGTGAGGGAATAACTGAGAACCTCTGAAGCGGCTTTTTCTGAAGTCAGGGGAATGTTAAACCGACTGTCCGCACCACCGGCACAGCCGATGGTGAAAATACCCTCATCTTCCGAGTCCATGTTAATCAGGATCTTACCTTCCACAAATCCCTTTTCCAGGTGATTAGCACCTACCAGCCCGATCTCTTCATCACTGGTGATCAGGATTTCCAGGGGAGGATGGGAAACGTCCTCCGAGGTCACCAGATCCATGGCCAGGGCCAGGGCGATTCCGTTATCCGCACCCAGGGTCGTCTTGTCACCCCGGACCCAGTCTCCCTCCCGAACCATAATCACAGGGTCCTTTGAAAAATCATGTTTTGAGTCTGGCAATTTTTCACAGACCATGTCGGAATGGCCCTGGAGCACAACAATAGCTGACTTCTCATAGCCTTTTGTTCCCGGAACCTTAATCACCAGGTTATTCATCCGGTCCCGTTTAATCTTATATCCCTGATCTTCTCCCCAGGTCTGAAGCCAATCCGTAATGGGACCGCTGTTCTCTGATTTACGGGGTGTTTTATTGATCTCTACCAGGTAGGAAAGGATTTGGTCTGTATGGTTCATTTCTTGCCTCTGATCTTCAGTATAGTCATGATGGTCATCCAAAGCCCGAAAATCACGGACAATACCATGATGCCGCGATCAAACAGGAAGTCTGTCCTGTTATAAAGTGTCGGTTCTCCCTCATATACGGGTACATCCACAGTCAGGACATCCGCCGTGAAGGGTTCTAGATAATCCACAATTTTGCCATTGGGATCAATCAGGCAGGTAAATCCGCCGTTGCTGGCCCTGATCATGGATCGTCTGTTTTCAACAGAACGGAAAACGGCCATCCCCACATGCTGAATCGAACAGGCTTGAGCTTTAGACCAGGAGTCATTGGTCACATTGACCAGCACCTGGGCTCCTTCCCTGATAAAATTTCGACTGAGATAGCCAAAAGTGTCTTCAAAGCAGATGAGGGGTGAAGACTTAACACCGCCGATGTCAAAAACCGTGTATTCTTCGCCCTTTTCATAAAAGGTAGCCCCGCTGTCCAGGATATATTTATAGAACCTGGGAAAGAGCTTTGTATAAGGGAAATGCTCCCCGAAAGGAACCAGATGAATTTTACGATAACGGTCAATAATCTCCTGTCCTTCAAACAAGAGAACGGCATTATAGGTAATCATCTTGCCTGCAGACATCTCAGAGTCATTATTTCCTATAAGAAAGGGCGTGTCCTTGCTCTCCAGGTAGGACATCAGCTTTTGAACGAGAGCCAGACGCTCCCGGTCTTCTCTCCTTTTATTATGCCATTCAATGGAGGGAACAAATGAGGTTTCCGACCAGATCACCGTATCGGGGTTATCCGCCAGGGCTTCATCGGAGAGTTCAAGCAGTTTATCCAAAGCTCTCGCATAAACCTCAGTACCGCTGAGCCATGCGTTTATATCATGCTGAATCAGAGAAGTTCTCCAGAGTGGACTGTTTTCATAGTCCACTCTGCTGAGGTTGGAATAGATCATACTTCCCGCCAGTATCAGAACATAGAGACAAGCCGGAAAAAAGAGATGTGTTGCTTTTTTCAATAGGCCGATAGATGTCCCCTCTTCTTTTCTGAACCGGATATACCGGGCAATCCAAAGAGAGGGAAAGACCAGGAGGCCGGAGACGCCCAACACTCCGGTGAGATCTGAGATCCCGATGACCGAGAGGTTCTGGTACTGAGAGTATCCCAATATCCCGTAGGAATATCCCAGAAATCCCCGGGTTCTGAAAATTTCAAAGGCCAGCCAGAACACCAGCTGCACGAGGTAACCCCAGCGGGGGAATGTCTTATCGGCCCACTTGAAAACAGGGAACCAGAAGATGAAATAGACCGCATAGATCAGGGGAACAACCACAAAGGATGTGGGATTGAACTTGGCCAGCCAGAAATTGAAGAGACTATAGGAAAAGTAGCCATAAAGAGCTCCGTAAAGCATGCTCTTTAAATATCCCACCCGATGGATCAGCAAAAAAACAGGAATCAGAGCAAACCATGCCAGAAAAGAGAAGCCCCAGCGGTATATAAAATTGGGAAAGGATAAAGCGAAAAGAAGAGATCCCGTTATAAGAAGGAATAACTCTGTCAGCCAGGGATATTTTTCAAGGGTTTTCACCATGATCAGAACTCCGTATAAATTGGTATGGGGGACCGGATAAGGCCGTTACGAACAAAAAAGATTGTACTCCAATTCGGGGAATTGGGAAAGTCGAAGCTTTCCGTCTGGCATGATTATTTCTAAGTGATTTTGCAAAAGTATCTTCCCCTGACTATAATCGGAGAACAGGAGAGCAGAATGCATCAGGGTTATATACTCACATCCGAGAGTCTGGACATAAAAGGCCGGCATGAGATTCATCTGACCGGAACAGGGCCTGAAGGTCCCTTTTTCATCAAAGTCACAGACAATAAGCCCGTGTTCTTTATCCCCGAAAATACTGATCTACCCAGGATAGAATTCACTCAACGGAAAGCTGTGGCCCTGAAATCCTATTCGGGAGAAACCGTTGATGCCCTCTACTTTAACTCACTCCATCAATTTTTCAGCGCCAGGGAAAAGTTGGTCAGTCAGGGATTCAGAGTCTATGAGAGCGATGTGTACCCGGTGGACCGTTTTTTAATGGAACGCTTCATCACCGGAGAAATCCGCTGGGAAGGTTCTGGAAAGGCTGTCGACGGAGGAACCCTCTACCTGAATCCACGGATAAACGCTCCCGAAGGGGATGAACCAGTCAAACCGAAACTGAGAGTTCTCTCCCTGGACATAGAAACCGGGCGGAATGGAGAAGTGTATTCCATTGCCATGCACGGGACCGGCTACAATGGGATCATCGATGAGTTCAGGAAAGTCCTGATTCACAGCAATCACATCGGCAGCAGCGGACACTATCAATATTGCCAGGGTGAACGGGAAACGTTGAAAGCCTTTCTGGCCTGGATTCAAAAATGGGACCCCGACATCATCATCGGATGGTATGTCATCGGCTTTGATCTGACATTCCTGGAAAAAAGGTATCGTCATTTTGGAGACAGCTTTCTTCCGGGAAGAGAAAATCAGCCTCTCAAAATCAAAGAGAACCGGGCCGGATTCTTTTCGGCCGAATGCAGAGGACGGCAGATCATCGACGGGCTGCAGACCATGCGACAGAACTTCTACAAATTTGAAAACTTCAAACTTGAAACTGTTGCACAGGAGCTTCTGGGAAGAGGCAAGGAGATAGAAGAAGACGGTCAGAGCAAGGTGGATGAGATTGAGCGCCGTTACAGGGAAGACCCGGAGGCTTTGGCAAAGTACAACCTGGAAGACAGCATCCTTGTGAGTGACATCTTCAAGAAAACAGATCTATTAGGACTCATCCTGGCCCGGAGGAAGATGACAGGCCTCCCCCTGGACCAGGTGAACAGAACGGTTGCCGCCTTTGACTTCTTCTACCTCCCCCGCCTGCATCGGCATGGTCTGGTGGCTCCCGATACAGGGGATGTTCAGCCCGGAGAAGCCGCCCCCGGGGGGTATGTTTTTGCCGGGGACCCGGGTCTTTACAAGCAGGTCATCGTCCTGGATTTCAAAAGCCTCTACCCCTCTGTGATCAGAACCTTCCATATTGACCCCCTGGCCTTAATCCGCAGGACCGACCGCAGCATCACCACTCCCACGGGTCACAGCTTCTCCAGAACTGAAACAATACTCCCCGAATTCCTGACTGAGGCAATGAAAAAACGGAAAAAAGCGAAAGAGGATCACAACGAACAGCTATCCCAGGCCATCAAAATACTGATGAATTCCTTTTACGGAGCCATGGGAACCACGGCATGCCGCTTCTACAACCCGGATCTGCCCAAGGCCATCACCGGTTCGGGACAATGGGTCCTGAAAGAAACGGTTCAGTGGCTGAGGGGAGAGGGCTACAAGGTTATATACGGCGATACCGACTCGGTCTTTGTTTGTCTGAAAGAGACAGAAATACACAATCCTGACGAAGCAGGACTCCACCTGGCCGAGAAGGTCAATCATTTTATGGAGAAAAGGGTCATGGAAGAATCCAGTGTGTTTTCTCATCTGGAAATCGAATATGAAAAACTCTACAGCAAATTTTTTCTCCCCCCCTTAAGAGGCACAGAAACAGGAGCCCGTAAACGCTATGCCGGACTTCTGGTAAAAGGAGGCCTTGAGAATCTGGAATTCACAGGAATGGAATTTGTCCGTTCCGACTGGACCGAAATGGCCCGGAATTTCCAATACGAGCTTTATCGTCAGTTTTTCAATAATGAAGATGCCGTCGCCTGGATCAAACAGTATATTGAAGATCTCAGGAATGGAAAGATGGATGATGAGCTGGTCTATAAAAAAGGCTTGAGTAAAGACCCCGAAGAATACACAAAAAACATCCCCCCCCATGTGAAAGCAGCCTTGCTCCTGCCACCGCAAGAAAGGCTTAAAATTAGGTCCATTGAATACATCATGACACCGAAGGGGCC
>NZ_JAQIBL010000099.1 GCF_027859075.1 Oceanispirochaeta sp.
GATTTGAACCTTCGAAGCCGAAGCAACAGATTTACAGTCTGCCCCCTTTGACCACTCGGGAACCTCCCCATTTAAGTTATATAGAAAAAAAAAGCCTTCTGTCAGATTCGAACTGACGACCCCGAGATTACAAGTCACGTGCTCTGGCCAGCTGAGCTAAGAAGGCATGATTTATGGGGAGAGAAGGATTTGAACCTTCGAAGCCGAAGCAACAGATTTACAGTCTGCCCCCTTTGACCACTCGGGAACCTCCCCAGGTTTCCTATATAACTAATGCCGAACTGAAACAATGCCCTTCCGACGATCGGTAATTTAAATAATCTCGGAAAAAATGTCAATAGAACCCTGATCTTTTATTTGAGGTATATTCAGGCATTGAGGTCCATTTTCATTAATTGCAACCATATGTTCAAAATAGGCAGAGGGGGATTTATTATCAGTATAGTACTCTTTTTCTTTGCTGCATATGAGTTTGGCTCCCCTGTATGCGATGACCGGCTCAATGGTCAGAACCATCCCGGGGTTCCATTGAATATCATTATTATTAAACAAAGAATAACTAAAATCCGGAGGTTCATGCATGGATTTTCCTATCCCGTGGCCGCAGGCCTCTTCAAGTAGTTCATAGACTGTGCCCGTTAGTTCTTTATGCACTGACTTTTTCATTTCTAAACTATTTCCACCAGTTCTGATTGAGCAATAGGCCCTTCTGGATACATCCCATGCTTTTTGAAGCAGAGCCTCATTTTCGGGGCTTCTATCACCGCAGATAAAAGTCCAGGCAGAGTCTGCAAAAAGACCATCTTTCTCAAAGACGAGATCCAGGGTCACAATATCATTATTTCTAAATTTTGAGTCATTAGGTGGACCATGGCACACACGGTGATTCACATTGATATCAAAGGAAGCCCCGTGAATCCTGCTTTTCTTCTTTATCAGCAGCTGTTCAAGTTGTCTTTGCAGCTCTGTCCCTCTTACTCCAGGAAGAATCCCCTTTCCCAGTATAAGAAGGCAGTCATGTAGATAAAGGGATAGATCACTTATAATTTGAATTTCAGTGGATGTTAACAGATCATTCTCCTTAAGTTGGAGAAGCAGCAATATCCTGTCTGAGGGTTTGAGCATTTCCCAGATAGACAGGTATAGCCTTTTCTTTTCTGTCTGTATTAAAGGTCATGAGGATACGAAGCATTCTTTTGGAAGTAAAGTCCTCACAAACCGGTTCCTGAGTACAGAACAAGGCTGTCTCATTCAGATTATTAGACAGGCGCAATGCCTTTGCCGGATTAAAGCTGATGTCCTCTGTCTGAGAGAATATGATGCTGATCAGATCCTTTGCAGTCAATTTATTTATTCTCATCAGTTCATTGTATAGACTGTCTACACAGCGAGTGAGTTCATCCTCACTGTTTGTGGCGAGAGATATGGCTCCCCTGACCGCTTTTACCATTTCCATTACCTCACTTTTTCCCTCTTAATTTCCATTAAAAAGAGTAGTTAAAAATTGAATCAGAATATATAAAAAAAGAATCATCAGGATTTGAAGTGATGACTTTGCATAGAAAAGAATACTTTTTAATCGATAGGACCGTCTCCAAAGGGTGTAAATCAATATATTCCCCAGGGAGAGAACCATATATGAATAAAAATAAAAATTCATAAATTTAAAAATAAGTTTGAATGTGTCCTCTGAAAACCTCTGAAAATTGCCTACAATATACAGAGAGAATACTATGAGGCACATTAAGAAGAAGTACAGTGTAATTCGTGATAATAACTGGGGAAGCCAGAGCTTCTGTCCTCGGTAAAGCCTTTTCATAAGCATTTTTATGATATCACAGCTTCTCTGTTTTTGAACACTGTCAGAGAGAACTGTGTTGCCAGAAGGAATATTTAATCTTAAAATCAAGGCTATGAATCAGAAATTATTAAACAGTTCTATGATTTCAATTGATAAAGCTCATACTTCTCTACAGAACATGGCCAACTCATTTTCTTCCCTCTCTGTCATCGAAACAAATATGACTCCCCTGATTTACTATGATCCCGATATAAAAGCGGTTCTCTTTGACATTTATGGAACACTGCTGATTTCAGAAGCCGGGGATATTGGTTTGACCGCACTGGATCAGGGTGAAGACAGACTCTTTACTATCGAATCTTTGAATGATAAAAGGGAAATCCGATTTAACAGGATTAAATCCATTCTTTTAGAACGGATTAAAGCTCATCATGAATGTATTAAAAATGAATCAACCTGGATACAATATCCTGAAGTTGATATTATCAGTCTTTGGGATGAAGTCTTTCAGATTCTGGATTTTCGGGAGTACAATGCTGATATTCTCAGCACTACAGCATTGAATTTTGAAGTATTCAGCAATAAGGTCTGGTTAATGCCGGGAATTGTCCCGCTTTTTGAGTTTTTTCGAGGCAAGAGTTTTTTACTTGGTATCGTTTCAAATGCTCAGTTTTACACTCCCCTTCTGTTTGAGCACCTGCTGGGAAAGTCTTTGAAAGAGTTGGGTTTTGAAGAGAAATTCATCTCCTGGTCTTTTCAGGTTCAATGCGGAAAACCTGATCCCCGGATTTTTAAAAATCCTCTGATTCATTTAAATAGAATGGGGATCGAGAATCATGAAATCCTTTATGTCGGCAATGACATGCTGAATGATGTTGTCACCGCATCTGTTCTGGGTTTAAAAACAGCACTTTTTGCGGGAGACCGTCGATCACTGCGAATGAGGGAGGAGGATACAAGAGTCATGGATATATCCCCCAATTATATCATCACAGAACTGAATCAATTGAAAATAATTCTGGAGGAAGGATTAAATGAAGAATAAAGTCAAAGTCAAAAAAGAGGGCAAATCAACATTCCGGAAATTTAAAAATTGGCTTTCCTTCATCATCATTCTTGTTTTTTCGGCCTTCGTTTTTTATATCGGCTGGATTCAGATTAAAATACCAGAGGGCAATTACGCCCTTGTGTATACTAAAACCGGGGGATATGACAGCAGGTTGATCGCCCCAGGACAGTTTGTCTGGAGATGGGAAAATCTTTTTCCTGAAAATATGACCATTCATTTCATTGAGTTGAAAACCAGTTCCGGGGACTATCATATGGAGGGATTTTTACCATCGGGAGAACTCTACGGGGAGTATATTCGCACGCCTGATGCTTTTCATTATATTCTTGATTTGGAATACCGGTTTTCTATCAATCAAAATGAATTTGTATCCCTTATTGAATCAGAATCATATAGTACACAGCTCCTGGAGGAACGCAACCAGCAGTATCGCCGGGATACAAATCATATTATACAGGACTTCATGCTCCATCAGACAGCCTTGAATCCCCAGGGGATTAAGGAGGTTGAAAATGATCTTCGTATGAGAATCTCTGAGGCAGACTCCCGATTCAACCTGGAAGATTTAAGAATAAGATCCTATCAGTATCCGGATACTGAACTGTATGAGCGGACTCGAAGTTTCTACCTTGATGACCTTGCAGTACTTAGAAAAATAGAACTTCAAGCGGAGCAGGACAGCACGCAGATTGAGACTGTCTCCATGAGAAAGATGGATCTACTCAGGTTATATGGTGAGGTCCTCAGTGAGTTTCCAGTACTCTTGCAATATTATTCACTGGAAAAGGAAAAGTTGGATCCCTCATTGTTTAATGATTACCCAAAGCTTCCTGAATCTCCCTGATCATTATCAGATGACCCGATTTCATGACAATGGAAAATTCGGTCTCTACCAGTCGGTTGCTGATCCCCGCGTCTCCTTTTTTCCAATGAAGCATATCGAGAGGCCATTTCAATCCAGTGCTGTGCATACTGCAGCATTGGGTGCCTGCCGGGAAAAAGGATATCACTTCATTCACTTTGCCGGAGCTTTTTAACCCATCCTCAATGTATTGAACCTCTTCTCTATGGGTAATCCACAAATCAGGAGGGTTCGGACGGTCAAAAAGGACAGTTATAGCCAGAAGATGATCCAACCGCCCCCCTCCGCCGCCAATCACAATAACTGGAGAGCAGCCTCTGGATTGGAGGTGCATCACACCCAGTTCTGTATCGGTAAAGTCTTTTTCTTCAGAGTGCTCCTCAATCATGTCCGTATTGAATTGGTTCAGAAGATCTCTGGAGCTCAATGAATCCATATCGCCAAGAATAAAATCCGGCCGGATATCATTGGTCAGGCAGAAGTCCAGTCCCGAATCTGCTGCTACGATATAACAAGATTCAGTTAAAAGATGACTGATCCTGCTGTACTCCGGTCTCTGCCCTCCGGTGATTAGGATTCCCTGCATGATCAGCTCCTGGAAGTAAAGTTTTTTAAAAAATTATTATATTTCTCTAAAGGAAGATTTTCAAGTTCCGAAAATTTAAACAGCGAATAAGGATGTTCGCACTATGCAAGTTATATCATGGAGGATATACGAATGATAATTAATCACAATTTGAGTGC
>NZ_JAQIBL010000100.1 GCF_027859075.1 Oceanispirochaeta sp.
TGCTATTGTGGCCTGTATTTCCAAAGTGTGCTCTGTCTATCATATCTCCATCATAATGGATAATGATGGGTGAATGCTGGAAATTTTACTAGAAAAAGGAATTAATTCCTGGGAATGACAAGAATGGTTGGTATCAGATTGAATTGACAGATAATTCTCATCAAGATGAAGGAAGGCTCTCAAATCATGCTAATCCCTTCCCCCGAGTCAGTAAAAATTGGCTATCAATTTCTAATCTCATGGTCTAGAATTATCCTTTGACCTATTACTAATGAGCCGGATTATATAGCGATTTTTACTGGAGGCATTCTTATGAATCTAACACCCTGGGATTTTCTTTCAGATTACAAAGGAAAATTTTACAATGGCCAATGGCCGACTCTTCCTGAAGTTCTTGAAATTACGGTAGAACGATTTGGAGAGAGACGGGCTTTTACGTCCTATTCTCCCGAACTGGTGGAGTTGAATTACAGGGAAGTCCTGGAAAAATCCAAAATGCTGGGGCAGTATCTTCACTCTCTAGGGGTTAAAAAAGGAGATCGTGTCGGAGTAACAGGCAAAAATTCCCCCGAATGGGGATTGGCATACCTGGGAATCCTTTTTGCGGGTGCTGTTGTTGCACCCATGGATTACGGCCTGAAAAACAAAGAAGTGGAAGGCCTGATGAAAATGGCCGATGTGGATATTCTCTTTTGTGATGAGGAAAAATACGATCACTTTAAGGATAAAAAACTTAAGGCCCTTATCAGCCTGTCTCCCAAAAAAGACAACTACATCTTAAATATCAGTTATGAAAGAACTGAAGTTATTGAATTGCCTGAAGAGGGCGATCTGGCGGCGATTTTATTTACCTCCGGTACGACGGGTATCTCCAAAGGAGTCATGCTGACGCATGCTAATTTTGTCAGTGATGCCTATCAGGCTCAGGCATGTATGAATATATTTCATACAGATGTCTTTTATGCCCTATTACCCCTTCATCACTCCTATTCTATGCTGGCCGTTTTCATTGAGTCCCTCTGTATAGGATCGGAAGTGGTCTTTGCCAAGCAGCTGGCTATAGGACAGATTCTTAAAGATCTGAAACAGGGGCAGGTGACCATGTTTCTGGGTGTTCCCATGCTCTTTAATAAACTGATCAAGGGATTAATGAGAGGAATCAGAGAAAAAGGGATTGTGGTCTATGGCCTGATCAGATTTCTCATGTGGATCAGTGGTGTCATCAAGAAGTATTTTCATATCAATCCCGGAAAGAAGATGTTCAAGGGAATCCTGTCTAAGTTATCTCTAGATACAAACAGGGTCTGTATCTGTGGAGGAGGACCCCTTCCCGCATCAACCTTCAAGATGTTTAATCAGCTGGGAATTGACTTTGTTCAGGGATACGGTCTGACAGAAACCTCCCCCATTGTGGCTCTGAATCCCAAAGAAGCTTACAAGGAAGAGTCTGTGGGAAAAATGATCCCCGGAACACAGACAATGATTCTTGACCCGGATGAAAATGGCTGCGGTGAAATCGCTTTGAAAGGTTCTATGATCATGCAGGGATACTATAAAAATGATGAGGCTACCAAAGAGGTCTTCACTGAAGACGGTTGGTTTAAAACCGGGGATGTCGGGTATCTTGATGAGGATAACTATCTTTATTTAACAGGCCGAGCCAAGTCGATGATCGTCACGGAAGGCGGGAAAAATGTCTTCCCTGAGGAAATTGAAGATAAGTTCCAGCTCTATGATGAGATAGAACAGATTCTCGTCCGCGGCTATGTCCTGGATGCCAAGATGAAGACCGAGGGAATCGAAGCCCTGATTTTTCCCAATCAGGACGCGGGAGAGAAGACAAGGGATCACTTTCAGAAGGTCATCGATGAAGTGAATTCCGGACTCAAGGTCTATCAGAAAATCGGTCAATTTCATATACTTGACGAAGCGATGGAAATGACGACCACAAAGAAAATTAAAAGACACAAGGTCGTTTTGAAAGAGGATTGATGAATCTGACTATACTAGATTCTGTGGACGCCTTGATAAAGAGGGTAAAACAGGAAACAGGGAAGCCTGTACTTTTGGTGCAGGCTGAGGAAATGCCCGGGATGGTGGAAACCAGACCCGCCGGTGCCAGTGACACTGAACATATCATATATATTTCAAAAGCATTCAAGGACCCGGAAGGACAGTATCTGATAGCCTGTAAATGCTATCAGATACTGCGGATCTTCCGGGAAAAAGAAGAAGAAAGGCTTATCCCTTCTTCGGGAAAGAGTCATTTTAACAACGCCCGGATGCGCCTTGCCCTGGATGTGCAGGGCCGGCCTGATCTGGCCAGGGCTCTGAATGAAGAAGAAATCGTCAGGGCCTGGATATATGGTGTTGTAAACCAGCTCATCAGCCAACCCGCCGATATTTATATCCAGAAAGCCCTATATGAAGAGCAGCCTGAGCTGAATCAAACCCGGCTGATGGTTCTGGAGCGGCAGTTTCAGGATTTCATGTCGGCACAAAAAGAAGAGGTGAGACACTACAGTCCCAAGACGGTATACGATGCCTCATTGATCATGAACTCTGTCTATCTGAGTCTGCTTGATGAAGTGGCGGGTATGGATTTTCTGAGCCGAGTGGGAGTTCTGCCTCAAAGCAGGAAGATCGCAAGGCTCCTGACGGCCACAAAAGAAATCTCTGAAGATACTCCGGCGGCAGACAGGGCGCGAACAGATCTCTGGGCTGACTTTCTGTCTCTCCGTGACTGGTATGAGTGGCTTCCTTCTGAACGGGATGATCCGATTGTTCATACCAGGCAGGCTGCAAAATGATGAAAATTCAGGAACTCATCGTTGTGGAAGGTGTGGATGATGTGGCTGCCGTCAAAAAAGCTGTAGAGGCCGAGGTCTTACCGGTTCACGGTTTTGCCGTCAAGTCACTGAAGACACTGGATAAAATCCGCTTTGCCAGCGAACGGGTAGGGGTTATTGTCTTGACCGATCCCGATCATGCGGGCAGGACTATCCGCGAAACCATTGAAAAGGCTGTTCCCAATGTGAAACATGCCTACATTTCACGGAAAGAAGGAACAAAAAAAGATAATATCGGTGTGGAAAATGCATCCAGCGAGGCCATCATCGCC
The DNA here is from genome assembly GCF_027859075.1 of Oceanispirochaeta sp. Taxonomy (NCBI): domain Bacteria; kingdom Pseudomonadati; phylum Spirochaetota; class Spirochaetia; order Spirochaetales; family Spirochaetaceae; genus Oceanispirochaeta; species Oceanispirochaeta sp. Next base: position 3,122 of record NZ_JAQIBL010000100.1, read on the forward strand.
GCCCTGGAAAAAGCTCGTTTCAAGCTGGTGGAAGCCTCTCTGGAGTTCTCTCTGGCCGACATGGACCACTATGGCTTGAGCGGCGGCCCTGGTTCAAAAGAGCGCCGTCAGAACCTGGGACAGGCTCTGCGGATCGGATACGGCAATACAAAGCAGTTTCTGGCCCGGCTTAATCATTTTGGAATCAGCCGGGATGAACTGGAAAAGGCACTCTCCGATCTCCACTCTTAAGAGCAAGTCCTATCTGCAAAGATGCTGAGTCTAAAAGGGGGGGGGTTAAGCGGAAATACCCGTCAGGCCGAACTGTCTGAAGTACACATGCCATTTCTCCTCGGGCTGCTGGATCTGCAGGAGCTGGTTGTATGACTCTTTTTCATCTAATTTCTCTTCGAGAACATTATACATATGCATCAGGTTTGATGATTTGATATTCCCTCCGCAGTGGATAAATACTTTCTCTTTTCCGAAGCCCTTCAGGATTCCCGAGAACATGTTGTAGTGAATACTTCTGAGATTGCTGCAGTCTACTGGATAGTGAACATAGGTCATATCCAGTGATTCCACGGCTTCAGCTTCAGAGGGCAGATAATTGGGAGTACTCCCTGGTGACAGGTTTAATACGGCGGTAAACCCCTTTTCTTTCAGTAATTCAAGTCCTTCGATGCTGGGTTGAGCCCCAGTGGCGTATGTTTCGTTCACTTCAAAATAACGGGGAATATTATTACTCATGATTTTTTCCTTATATATGTATAAATATATATAATAAAAAATTATATCTTTGTACAGCCGTTTATTGGAGGAATCTGTCTTTGTGAAAGAAAATCACGTCCTTATCCATAAACTGAAGGGTCGCATCCTGAGCAGCAGCCAGAAAATGCATAGTTTCACGGGAATAGAAGCAGATATGACTCTGATCCTGAATATAATGCCATTTTGAGAAAGCATCCCTGTTCAGGACCATCTTCGTCATCACAGCCAGGGTTCCCTGTTTTTTTAAAAGGTAAAATAGAGTCGTGAAAACGGCAGAGGGATCTCTGAGATGCTCAATGACTTCTGTGGAGCAGATAAAATCATATTGCTGCTTCAGCACGGATGCATCTGGAAAGTAAAATTTATCAAATTTTGTCATGGTCATGCCTTTTTCTTCCAGCATGACGCAAAGAGCAGGCCCGGGCCCGCATCCAAAATCCAGTCCCTGACTCCCAGGTTTAATCCTTTTTATTAGCGGAATGCTGAGGCGGGATAAAAAGCGTCTGTATCCGGGGTCATAGGGATCGTTCTGATGGAGATCATAAATGCTCTTTTCTTCACTCTCAGACAGATGGTATTCTACAGGAACGAATACCAGGGAACAGACCTGGCAGATCAGGTAGTTCCGGTTTCTGTCCCTGAAATACTCCCGGACATCGGCGGAGCCGCAGAGGAGACAGTCCCTGGATTTATTCTCAGACATGAATCGATCCTATACTTTATTGCCTTTGTATTATAGTCTGAGATAGAACCCATTCCTCTGTTTATATGACAGGGGGCAGTAAAGGATTGGTATGGAATTTAATACAGTTTTAAGAAGTCTGCGCTACGCGCTGGACTATACAGATCAGCAAATGGCTGAAGTTTTCGCCCTGGACGGGTACAAGGTTGATCCCTCTACCATTGTGAACATGCTGAAACATGAAGAGCAGGATGGATTTCTCCCGGTGGATGAAATCGTTCTGGGACATTTTCTGGATGGTTTCATCACACAGAAGAGGGGACCTGCCGATCCTGCCCGTAAGGTGCCGGAGGTTCAGGCACTGGATAACAATATGGTCATTAAGAAACTCCGCATAGCCCTGGAGCTTCGGGAAGAGGATATGATTAAAACCATCGGTAAGGGAGGTTTTGTCATTTCCAAGTCGGAATTATCAGCTCTGTTCAGAAAAAAAGGGCACAAGCACTACCGGGAATGCGGAGACCAGCTTCTTCGTAATTTTTTAAAGGGTCTTTCCATTCCTGACTGATTTTCCTCCTCAGCCCGCATACAGAACATAGACCGGCGGGGCAAAAATAGAGCAGCTCAGATGAGCTGCTCTATTATCCTTTTTCTACTCTACAGAATCCTCTTCTGATCCCGTTTCAGCATTTCCATCAGCTTCTCAGAGGGGCTTTTGAACTTGCTTGTAAAAATCATGGCAGCAATGATGTAGGGTTTGAAACTGGCTTCCTTGTATAGGGGCACTCTGTAGCGGTCAAAGACAGAGGCTGCTACTTCACCCTGTTCGCAGCTAACTCCGGAAATATCGGCAGGGAGGCAATGCATATACAGGGCTTCCCCGTTTTTAGTTGTTTTCATCAAATCTTCGGTGCATTCCCAATCTTTGTGTTTCCCGTTCTGGGTCAATAGCTCTTTTTCCAGGGTTTTTATGCCGTCAAAGTCACCGGCACCATAGAGATCAGTTCTTTTTTCCATGGCATTGAAAGGAGCCCAGCTTTTGGGATAGACAATATCGGCGTCTTTAAAGGCTTCTGCCATGGAATTGGTTCTTACAAAACTGCCTCCGGAATTTCCTGAATTTTTAGCCGCAATGCCTTCCACTTCCGGCATCACTTCGTATCCTTCGGGATGGGCCAGAGTCACATCCATTCCAAAACGGGTCAAGAGTCCAATGATTCCCTGAGGAACAGAGAGGGGTTTGCCGTAGGAGGGAGAGTAGGCCCAGGTCATGGCTATTTTTTTACCTTTCAGGTTTTCAACTCCGCCAAAATGATTGATCAGATGGAGGGTGTCAGCCATGCTCTGTGTGGGATGGTCAATGTCGCATTGGAGGTTGACCAGCGTGGGGCGCTGTTCCAGGACACCGTCTCTGTATCCCTCTTCTACAGCTCTGGCCACGTCTTTCATATAAGTATGACCCTTGCCGATGTACATATCGTCTCTGATACCGATGACATCCGCCATAAAGCTGATCATATTGGCCGTCTCCCGGACGGTTTCACCATGAGCTATCTGTGATTTTCCTTCGTCCAGATCCTGATCCTTCAGGCCCAGAAGGTTCAGTGCACTGGCATAGCTGAAACGCGTTCTTGTTGAATTATCCCTGAATAGGGATATTCCCAATCCACTGTCAAAGGCCCTGGAAGAAATATTACTCTCTCTCATGCCTCGGAGTATCTCTGCAACTTCAAATACAGCCGCAATCTCGTCATCTGTTTTGTCCCAGGTCAGTAAAAAATCTTTCAGGTACATATTCTCTGCTCTCAGGCAGGAAAGGTCTTTGATTCTCTCTTCAATTCCAATTCTATCCATTGTTTTCTCCTTTGGGTTTTGTTATTAGTCCCGGGTTATATGGGTTCCCGCCCCGTTGAGTACTGCTTCTTTTAAATTCTCCGGACTGGTGATGATTACTTCTTTTCCGCCTCTGTCCAGAAAATCAAGGGCTGCCTTAATCTTGGGAGCCATGCTGCCCGGAGCAAAGTGACCATCTTCCATATATCGGCGAGCCTCAGAAGCCTTTATATTGTTTAACCTTTTCTGATCGGCTTTCCCGAAATTGAGGCATACTTCCTTTACTCCCGTTGAGATGATAAAAACATCTGCCTGGAGGGCATGGGAGAGGAAGGCTGAGGCAAAATCCTTGTCGATGACCGCATCAATTCCCTCCAGCAATCCCTTGTCTGACTCGATGACTGGAATTCCGCCTCCACCTGCTGCGATCACGCAGTAGTTTTCTGCTATGAGTGCTTTTATGGCTCCCAGTTCTATTATATCCTGAGGAAGAGGGGAGGCGACAACCCTTCGGAATCCTCGTCCGGCGTCTTCTACAAGAGTCCAATCGGGGTAGGCTGCCCTCAGCAACATCGCCTCATCGGAAGAATAGAACTGGCCAATCGGTTTGGCTGGTTTTTTAAAGGCGGGATCATCCTTGTCCACCAGAACCTGGGTGACAATCGTTGCCGCTATCCGTTTGATTTTTCTCTGTCTGAATTCGTTATCCAGGGCTTGCTGAATCTGATAACCGATGGCTCCCTGGGTATCCGCATCGCAGCTGACCAGGGGAACCGGGTGCATGTGGGCTACTTCTCTGGCAATTTCGGATCTTCTAAGGATAAATCCTACCTGTGGTCCGTTTCCATGGGTGACTACCAGTGTCATTCCCGCTTCTACCAGATCTGCGATGTGCCGAGCCGTTGTGCATACGGCAGCATACTGATCTTCAACGGTCATATGTTCATTATCAGCAATAAGGGAATTTCCCCCGATGGCAATTAGTGCCAATGAATCAGCCATAAAATCTCCCGAAAAATTATTGAATCTAAAATCGATTATAGATCCATTTACAAATAATTGGCAAGGTTTATTAAAATATTGTAAGAAAAGTGGTTCCTTTTTTGGCAAGGTGAAAAATATCTGATATAATAAGCTGATTATTTCCCGTCAAGGAACGGGAATCCGGGAGTTATTATGCCTCATTCCAATTCATCAGATACCTTGAAATCCTGTATTCCCCTCGTTCATGCCATTGGGAAAACAATAGGTGGGGGCGAAGTTATCCTCTATGATTTCCAGAAAGATCCCCCCGAGCTGATCGCAAGAGAAGGGGGAATCACCAGCCGCCTTCCTGGAACCCCGGCAACGCAGCTTCTTTGTGAAATGGTTCAGGAGATGCAGGATGAGGGAGAAACTATGCGGACCAACTATGAATCGGCGACAAAATCGGGGAAGCCTTTAAAATCTACTACCGTGCTTATCCATGATAAAGAGATTCTTTTAGGAGCCCTCAGCATGAATATTGATATGAGCGCCATGAATATGCTGCAGCATTTTATTGATCAGTTCAGCGGGAAAGAACGGCCCGACGGTCATGATGAAATGCCTCAGAACACCCAGGAATTCCTGAATATCATGATCCGTAAGGGGATAGACTCCATAGGGAAACCAGTCTGTTATTTCGACAAAAAAGATAATCTCGAAGTTGTCAGGTTTCTGAATGAGAATCATATTTTTTCAATCAAGGGATCCACAGATAACCTGGCGGGAGAACTCAATGTCAGCCGCTATACGATTTATAATTATATTGAGGAAGTTAAGAACAGAGACTGATTAATGCAGAATTCTATCCCCAGTGAATATTTTCTGCTATTATATGTTTTATGAATATCAGTTGCTCCCTGGTTGACCCGAATATCATACTAACAGACAAAATGCCCCTGGGGTCAGATGGGCATCTCACCCCGGAATACGATACAGTTCTCCAATCTGCCGGATTATACCCCTGGTTCTGGGATTTTAATAAAAACCAGATCCATCTGACAACGAACCTCCTGGATCTGCTGGAGCTCACAGATCTCAAAGACTCTAATCTCTATAGTTTTATTTTTTCCCAGCTTGAAAGAAAAGATGCTCAGCATTTTTTCAGAATTCTTAAGTCAATCATCCGGATGAAAAAAATTGAAGAGAAAAATTTCAGATTGAAGAAACGGACCGGCAAAGTCTCACCCTGGTTGAGGATTTCCGGTACATTCCTCAAAAAAAAGGGGCAGATCTATGGGGCAGTAGGGCATGTAAGAAATATCAATGAATTAGTCAACCAGGAAGACTCTCTTGAAGAAAACCGGGAGTTTCTAAATACATTAATCAATCTTGTTCCCCTCCCTATATACTATAAGAATCAATCAGGACAATTTCAGTTCTATAATAATGCCTATTCAAAGATATTGAGACTATCAGTCGATGAGATTCATGGAAAGACGGTTTATGACATTTATGACCGGGATCAGGCAGAAATCTTATCCCGGGATGACAATAAATTAATGCAGAAGCAGGACGTTCAAATATTTGAGAGGAAGGTGCGTTTCCGAGACGGAAGAATCAGGGATTTTATAATTCATAAGACACCGGATTACAGCAGGAAAGACGGCAGAGTCAAGGGACTGGCTGGATTTATGCTGGATGTTACGGATCAGAAATCAGCATCCCGCCGTATTACCCGTCTGATGGATATTAAAGAGCTTGTCCTTGAGATTAATCATGCCATCCTTTCCATTCCCGATCTGGAAAGCCTTTTGGAATTTATACTGAAGAAAATACCCCGTGTTATAGAAGGAGCCGATTGCGGGACCATCCTTCTTAACCATAATGGTATGCTCACTGTGACAGCCTCCTTCGGCTATATTATGGATAAAACTGAAACATTTTCCTTTCCTCTTAATACTTCTTTTATGATAAAAGAGAATCAGGGATTACCCGAAAAAGCTGTGATCATTAATAATATTCAGCAGGTCATAAGCAGTGGAAACCATACCCCTTTGCTGCCGACCAAATCAGGGAAGACTGTTCATTCATTTATGGGTTCTCCCATTATCAGGAATGGTCATACCCTGGGGTTGTTTTCTCTGGATAGCTTCAGCAATAATATTTTTACAGAAGATGATATTGAAGTCATGAATTACCTGAATGAACAGCTGGCTGTGATTCTGGATAAACAGGAACTGTATCAGGAGGTTCTGGGCCTCTCCCGCTTTGACAGTCTTACCGGCTTAAGCAACAGGCATTTCTTTCAGGAGCAGGCTCATGCGGCACTGAACCGGGCAGGCAGAACAGGTCAGAAGCTCATCATCGTCCTGGCCGATCTGGACAGTCTCAAATCTGTGAATGACTTCTGGGGTCATGATGCCGGTGATGCCATGATTATGACATTCAGCAGACTCTTAAAGGAATCTTTCCGGGATTCAGATATCCTGGGACGATTGGGAGGAGATGAGTTTACCGGAGTCTTTCATGACACCAACAGGGACGATTTGGAAGTCCGATTCAATTCATTCCGGGAGACCCCCCCTTCTTTTCCAGTGACCGGCGGGAGTGTATCCTGTCGTTTCAGTTTTGGTACCGCCCTCTACCCCGATGACAGCAGTTCCCTGGATGAATTGATTAAAATTGCGGACATGAATATGTATCGGATGAAAGAGGCAGGCAAACAGCAGAGGGGAGTCGTGACTATGGAATTTCTTCTGAATGAAAAAAAAGGCTGAACCCCTTTTTTGGATCTCAGCCTTTTTACATCAAAGGATATCAGCTTAGCTTATAGGGCAGCATGGCATAGAAGGCACTGCAGATGACCAGGTCTTCAATTCTGTTCTTTTCATTAGGAGCATGAGCTTCATTTTCATCGCCGGGACCAAAACCGATCATGGGAATTTTATGGCGCCCGCAGATGGCTACACCGTTTGTCGAGAAGGTCCACTTATCCACCACAGGATCTTTGCCGAACAGGGCGCTGTGGGCGGCTACTCCGGCTTTTACAATCTTATGATCTTCATCAATTTTCCATGTGGGGAAGTAGAGTTCCTGACTGTAGTCGGTGTTTTTCCAGCCTTTCTTGGCATAGTCGGGCATGGTGACAGATTCGGGTGCCTCTCCCAGGGCTTCTGTAATATATTCCCTGACCTGGCTGATGGCCAGAGCCGCATCTTCCCCCCAGGTTAATCGGCGGTCCAGGTAGAGCATTGCCTGATCGGGTACAGCACACTGAGAAGGACCGTTCACCTTCATTTCAGAAACGACAATCGTCCCTTTTCCCAGGAAATTTTCTGCGTCCGGTTTTAAGTCTGAGTTCAGTTTTTCCATGGCCAGGGCCGCACGGCTGGCCTTGTAGGCGGCATTGACACCTCTTTCCGGGGCGGAACCATGACTGGAGACACCCTTGAGGGTCACAACCATTTCCATTCTACCTCTATGACCTCTATAAAGACGACAGCTGGTAGGCTCTGTAGACACGGCAAAGTCGGGGACAAGCTTTTCCTCTTCGATCAGGTATTTCCAGCACATGCCGTCGCAGTCTTCTTCCATGACGGTGAAGGTAAAATACACCGAGTAGTCTTTGTCGTATCCCAGATCCTTGAGAATCCGTCCGGCCGTAATCATAGAGGCGGCACCACCTTTCTGGTCGGAAGTACCCCGTCCCCAGACATAGGTCTTGTCTATCTCACCGGAAAAAGGATCCTTTTCCCAGGCACTCAGATCTCCGGTGGTGACCGTATCGATATGGGCATCAAAAGCCAGGATCTTGGGTCCCTTTCCCACACGGCCGATGACAGATCCCAGTCCGTCAAAATAGACCTCATCAAATCCGGCCTCTTCGCACATCTCTTTGATTTTACGGCATACCTGCTCTTCCTCAGAGCTGTAAGATTTTATCTTGACCATTTCAGAGAGCAGCCCGGCTGTGTAATCTCTGTATTCTTCCGCTTTGTCACGAATTTCTTTTTCAATTTCCATGGTAATTATCTCCTGTTATTTCTATCGATATCAATTGATGGTCAGAGCCAAAGGGGAGTCAATCCTTCAATTGGTTCATATTTTCCCAAAGCCTTGATGCATCTTCCCGGGCTTCGGAGTATATCTCTTTTACGTTTAATTCAGTGGGAAAAATTCTGTCCTTCATAACCACCTTTCCATTGATGATTACCGAGCGAACCGAGGTCGCAGACAGACCAAAGGCAATGTGTCCGGCAATATTCTCCGCCTTGAGGGGAGTAGGAGGCAGGTAGTCTGAGACAACAAGGTCTGCCTTGTAACCTTTTTCGATCCGGCCGAAACGGCTGTCGAAATTCCGTTCCAATAGGATGTTCCCGTTATGGAGAAAGTTCAGGAAGTCTCCCGGCCAGAGAGGTCCTCCCGTATCTTTGTGTTTGAAATAGGCAAATTTGAACTCTTCCCACATATCGCTGCCGATTCCATCGGTTCCCAGAGCGGCATTTTTGACAGTTCCCACATGATTCTGAGTTCCCACATTGTTGTTCATGTTGGAGCGGAAGTTCACAACCAGAAAGCTGTTTCGTTCATCCAGTATCTTTCTGTCTTCCTTTGACAGATATAGTCCGTGGACAATGAGGGCCTTGCTGTTGAGCAGTCCGTTTCTGTCAAGCCTCACAAGGAGATCTTCTCCATAGTGATGGTGTGAGTAGGACGCATCATAGCGGTCCTCTGCTGCGTGAATATGGATTCCCCGACCAGTCTTCTCGACGGCTTCTCTCAGCAGTTTTAAGCCGCTCTCAGGAACCGTGAAGGGGGCATGGGCTCCAATGTGGGCCTCATAAAGTCCCGACCAGGTTCCCTGTTCCTTTTCCCTGTCGATTTCCCGGGCCATTCGTATGTTTTCAGCTACACCCGCCTCCATCTCAGCCAGGCCGTTCCGGTCGGTGGTTTCGTAGCAGCTCATTCCCCGGAGTCCTGTTTTCTCGAAGCTGTCTTTCAATACTGAGAGAGATCCCTCTACAAAGGAGGGGGAGGCATGATGATCGATCACCGCGGTTGTACCATTCCGGATGGCATCGAGAGAACAGACGAGGGCACTCGACTTCAGGATGTCCCGGTCTATGGCTTTGTCCAGACGCCACCAGAGATTTTTCAGCACAGAGACGAAGTCAGGAGTGGGTTTGATCTCAGCCAGAATCCCTCTGGAAAGGCCGGAGTAGAAATGGTTGTGACTGCATACCAGCCCGGGATGGACAATGGCTCCCTCCATATCCCATACTTCCTTTGCCGTCAGGCCTTCCGACGCTCCGGGTCCTGCTGCGGCGATCATGCCGTCTTCAATGACCAGATCCCAACCCTTATGGAATTCGGGGGGTGAAAAATTGACCACTGTTGCATTTTTAATTATCAGCATCTCTTCCTCCTTCTCATGACTCAACCGGACCGTTGTACCAGTTGTAGCCAGTGAGGATCGTTTTGAGTATCCTCGCGCTCTTTTCTCCCTCAATTCCAGCAGGAACAGTTCCGATCAGTTCTGATCCATCCCATTTCAGGGTCATCACGGAGCCGCTCTGCCGGAGGATGATCTCAGATCCTCTGACAAGAAATCCGTTGTTGTCGCTGCCGTCAAAATCTTCTTTTGTACTGAATACTGTTATTTTATCCTTGTAGGGTCGGCCGTCCCAGGGACAGAAGCGGGCACAATTTCCGCATTCATTACAGTAGGTGTCAACATGGAGAATCTGGGTCTCCTGGCTAAAGCCTTCCTTTCCCGTATGAATGACGACATTGGCTCTGTTGGGGCAAACATCCACACATTTGTCACATACAACATCGCATTGCAGGCAGCGGCTGGCTTCCACCTGAGCCCATTGAGCTGTTTTTCCGGGATCAGGAGCACTTTCGGTCAGGATCGATTTCCTGTGAAGGATGTCTTTTAATTCTATCTCCTCAAGAGCTTCCGCCTTGACAGGTGCCAGGGATACCCCGACCTTTGCCAGGATGGAATTGACCGCCTTTCGGGCGCTGCCCATGGCTCCCACAATGGAGTCTGGACCTGTCTGGGCGTCCCCTACCAGAAATACACCGGGAATTTTAGTTTCAAGGGTTTTTTGGTTAACCTCCACAGCTCTGTCCGATATGGAGAGACCCATGGATTGGAGAATCTTGTTATCCACTTTTTCTCCGATGGCTGTGATCAGAGTATCAACGCTGTACTCCTCCGCCTCTTCCGTGACTACAGGTCTTCGTCTTCCCGACTCATCCGGGTCACCCAGTTTCATGACCGAGCATTTGAGTCTGCCCCCGGGGAGGAACTCTTTCGGATTTCTGAGAAAGTGGAAGCTGATGCCCTCTTCCATGGCATCATAATACTCTTCTCTGTCGGCGGGCATTTCCTGGAGGGTTCTTCTGTATATGACCCTCACCTGTTTCACCCCTGGTGCTCTTACAGCAGAACGGGCCGAATCCATGGCTGTATTTCCACCGCCCACAATGGCGACATTTTCTCCGAGTTGACAGGATTCCGGATTGTGGCGGAATCTTTCCAGAAAATTCAGTGAGGTCATCACACGGCCTCCGGGAAGGTTCAGGATGTTATCTTTTTCCGCACCTATGGCGATGAGGATCTTGTCATACCCCTTCTCTTTCAGCCCCGCTATGGTCATATCCTTCTGTCCAAAATGGAAATCTACCCCGTGAAGCCGGATAAAATCCATATCATTTTCAATCTGATCCAGAGGCATTCTGAAGGAGGGCAGTACATAGCTGATGATCCCGCCGGGGCCGTCTTCTCTTTCAAAAACAGAGACGTCCATCCCTCCTCTCTTCAGGAAATACGCTGCTGCCAGGCCGGCAGGACCCGCCCCGATGACAGCCGCCTTCTGACCGCTGCCGGTTCCAGGTTTAACAAATCGTTTCAGGTACTCTTCAAAGCCTTCCTGTGCCGCGATCTTCTTCATTTCCCTTATTTTTACGGTTCCCTCATAGTCCATCCTGGTGCAGTTGTAATGACACTTATGGTCACAGATCCATCCGGTAATGAAGGGGAGGGGGTTTTTATCGTAAATAACTTCCAGTGCATCAGCATAACGGCCCTGTCCTACCAGGCGGAGATACTCAGGAACATCCTGATGAATGGCACAGGCTGTTTTACAGGGTGCAACGGCACAGTCATATAGAGGAAGTTCCTCCTCCGTGGAGATGACATCCGTCCCTCTCCAATCCTTCTTATACTCTTTGGCAGTCATGGCTTTTGCCGCCAGGGCTTCCAGTGCGGTTAGGTCAATTTCGTTTCTGTTCCAGTCTTCTACTTCCTTCGCCTTCTCTACAGCTCTGGCCATGCGGCCGTATCCACCGGGTTTGAGCATATCCGTTGCCATGGTGACAGGTCTGATGCCCGTCTGGATGATCTCTTTCATGTTGAGAACACTGGCCCCTCCGGAAAAAGAGATGGGCAATTTTCCATCAAATTCGCGGCTGATTTTAAGAGCCACCTGTATGGATATCGGGAACAGGGTCCGTCCGGACATATACATTTCGTCACCCGGCAGGATACCCTTGTTGTTAATCGATCCCAGTGTATTTGTCAGTTTGACACCAAAGCTGAGGTTCTGTTTCTTCCCCAGATCCACCAGTCTTTTCAGCATGGAAACTGCTTCGGGATACTGCAGGTCATGGTCAAAACCCTCGGGGTTCAGCTTCACATATCCATAATCCAGTTCGTCCAGAATCGCTCTGACCCTTTCAAATCCAAGGAGGGTCGGATTCAGTTTGACAAATGTATGAATTTTTTTCTCTGCCAGAAGATAGACAGCTATCTTTTCGATCTCTTCTGGAGGGCAGCCATGCATGGTGCTTAAGGTCATGGAACGGCAAAGTACCGGCGAAATCCGGTCGGCCAGTCCCTTGAGTTTGTCTGCCTTGGATTCCAGCCCTGAGCCTCTGAGGAAGGAGGGGTCCAATGCGAAGGCATTCAGTTCTTTTTTGTATTGAAGGAACCTTTCTTCCGATCCACTGTTCATCAGGCGATTGATAAACTGATCCATACGGGGGTTCTGAATGCCCTTCAGGTCATAACCCACAGACATGTTGAATATAAACTGCCGATCAGTATGATCTTCAAAGAGGGCCTCCAGCATATGCAGAAGGAACCATCCTTTGAGGTATTCATCATAGGCCTTGTCCAGAGTGAACTCGGTGGACCACTCTGTGTTGAATCCCTCATCCTCGGCATCGATACAGGGCTTTTCAATTTCAAGGGTATCCATGATCTGAACGGTTTTCAACTCGAAGAAACGGGCACCCGCCAACCAGGATGTCACAATGTTCTGTGCCAGCTGGGTGTGCGGTCCGGCCGCAGGTCCCACCGGAGTGGCCGCAGTTTCCCCAAAGAGGATCATGGGTGCATGACCGCCGCCGTCTGTACCGGAAAGATCTTTATTGAAACTTAAAATTTTTCTTTCCAGCGCATATTCATCAAATATTCTTTTGACCAGTTCCTGAAAGGACACCGGGTGCATCGTATCTGTCATATTTCCTTTCCTCTCAGAATCAGCTTTTGTCGATGATGGAATTGAATTCTTCTATCTTTCTGTCGATTTCATCAGCCTGTTCGAGAGTGCCGTACCAGTAATTATCATGATCATACCACTGGGCGTTCAGTTCACTCAGTTCCCGTCCCTGCTGTTCGATCCATGTGAAGTATTTGAGGTTATGAATGGCTTTCTTGTCGTAGTAGTTCATCTCCTTCAGGTGATCGATGCTCTGGCCCATCAGCAGCTCCATGTCCCTTTCTGCCTGAGCGCTGGTATAGGCTCCTCTGGCTTCAGAGAGTTCCTGAACCCTGGAATTATAAAGTTCCATTGAATCGGTGGCGATGGTTACAACATAGTCATTTTCGGTCAGTTCGCTGTACTTGGCAAACTTTATGGCCGCCAGAACATTGGCAATCCCGGAAATCCCCAGTAGACCGAGCTGATCGACCAGTTCTGATGCCACTCCTGCTGACTTGAGGCTGTCCCGGCCAATTTTTTCGTTGAAAAGGCGGATGAGACGCATGGGGTCTTCATCATCAATGGCAGCAATGAAATCACTGTCCTTGCAGTTGTGCACCCAGGGAACATGTTTGTCGCCGATACCTTCGATTCTGTGAGCGCCATATCCGTTGTTCAGGAGGGTGGGGCACTGGAGGGCTTCGGCCGCGATGATCTTGGTGGCAGGGAAGACTTTTTTCAGGTAGGACCCGGCCGCCAGGGTTCCACCTGAACCCGATGAGGAAACAAATCCGGCCATCTTGTCACCCTTTTTCATATAATAGCCCAGTGCTTCTTCGATGGCGCTTCCTGTTACATTATAATGCCAGAGAGGATTTCCCATCTCATCAAACTGGTTGAAGATCCTCAGATCCTGACCAGACTCTTTCAGCTCCCAGCATTTGTCAAAGATTTCTTTTACATTCGATTCAGACCCGGGAGTGGCGATTACTTCACCGGCGACTTTTTTGAGCCAGTTAAACCGCTCTTCACTCATCTCCTCGGGCAGGATGGCAATGGCTTCACAGGCCAGCAGAGCAGAAATATAGGCGCCTCCGCGGCAGTAGTTTCCCGTTGAAGGCCATACGGCTTTGGTCGTTCTGGGGTTGAATTGTCCAGTGATCAGTCTGGGAGCCAGGCAGCCGAAGGTGGCGCCTACTTTATGGGCTCCCGTGGGAAACCACTTGCCCGTGAGAACGATAATATTGGCCTTGCACCCCGTCAGTGCTGGGGGAAGAACAAGATGATTGACCTTGCCGAAAAGACCTCCAGATTCCACTGCTTCATTTTTCCAGCTGATGCGGTAGAGATTCACAGGATCAATGTCCCAGAGACCGGTCTTTTTAAGTTTAGCCTTGGCCTCTTCGGGCACCAGTTCCGGGTTCTTCATCATGGCGATGGTTGGCAGTATGATCCCTTTGGATTTGCAATACTCCGCATTGTTTTTCTGAATTTCTTTGTTTACTGTAAAATCAATCATCATTATCCCCTTATGTCTTGTATTGAACGTATCGTCTCTTCCGGCATATGAATTCCTTTCAATGCCGTAGATGTATCTTTTAAACCGCTGCCTGTTGCCAGGACAACGACTGTTTCTTCCGGTGAGAACTCTTCTTTGCATTTTAGCAGTCCCGCCCAGGCGGCAGCTCCTGCAGGTTCTGTAAACAGGCCGCTGCGGCTGGAAAGATGAGCCTGGGCCTCTAGAATCTGATCATCCCTGACGGTGATGACATCACCACCGTAGTCATTGAGATAGCGGAGTGCGGTGTAACCGTTTCGTGGTATATCTACGGATATGGAATCCGCTATGGTGCTGCTGGGCTGATTGTCAAAACTCCCCGTCTTCCAGGCTCTATAGAGAGCCTTGCTTCCTTCGGCCTGAACCGCGGTGATCCGGGGCATTTTTTTTATAAGACCAAACTGCATCAGATCCCTGAATCCCTTGTACACTCCCCCCAGGATGCATCCGTCCCCTGTCGGAACGATGACCCGGTCCGGTGCCCGGTCCCCCAGCTGATTAAATATTTCGAAGGAAACGGTTTTTTTCCCTTCCATGGTCATGGGATTCCATGCGGTATTTCTGTTCATGCCGCCCCTTGATTCGGAATATTCCAGAGACAGGTCATAGGCCATATCATAATTTCCGGCCACCTTGTACAGGGTGGCCCCGTACTGGAGGGCCTGAATCATCTTGGCAGGAGGAGCCGTTTCGGGCAGGAACAGGACGATTTTCTGTCCGGCCGCGGCACCGATGCCCGACATGGAGGAGCCTGCATTCCCTGTAGATGCCAGAACGATGCGGTCAATGCCGCATTGTTTTGCATAGGCAGAGACCAGGACTGAGGCTCTGTCTTTGAAGGAGCCCGTGGGGTTGGAACTGTCATCCATGATAAAAAGGCCGGGAAGGTTCATTTCCTGTCTTAGACGCTCAGGTTGCCACAGTTTTCCTGTGACCCTGGGTACAGGGGGGAAATATTCCGGAGGAACGGGGAGAAGAGCCATGGTTCTGTCGGCAGGAGAGGCCGGCAGACTTCCCTCTAGCAGAACTTCCAGGACTCCCCGCAAAGGTTCGTTTTTTTTCTGACTTTTACGACAGGAGGGGCAGGTGGTCAGTCCTGGATCAAGATCGTACTTGCTGCCGCACTCACTGCATTTATATTTAAATTTCATGGGTTTTCCTTCATTGTTAATTAACTAATCAGTCAATTAACCAGATGATAATAATTCTTTTTATCTATAAATTCTACACTATTGTAACAGGTTCTGACGGAAGGAAAAGAGAAATTACTGATTTTTTTGTAAAAACTACAATTTTATTGTAAGTACCCTCTAAAATAATTCAAATCCATCCTGATCTTATCAAATCTTGTATATAGGAAAGAAATCCGTTTAATCTTTTCCTTTACAATATGACCCCTGTTCATAATAATGAGTCAGATACCCTCCTGTTTTGTGTTCTGTCTCTGCAGCGTCCGTTGGACATGCAGGGATGGGGGTATCTTCGTTCCTGTAATACGGCTCTTGAATTTTGCACTCTGAATGATATAAAATGATCACTGATGTATGGGCTGTGGACATTCTGCGAGCCTTTAAGTCAAAAGGAAATATTCTATCTTCCCTACCGGGAGATGGTTTACTGGTAACAAACAACTGCAATGCTGATAAGATATGGAAAAAATAGCAAAGGCCGCCTTATAAAGCAGGCTAAAGTATACACACTGGATGAACACGGTATCAGCCGCCAAAAACTGGATCATGATGCCCTGAAGGTCACAGACCGTCTGAGATCTGCCGGCTTCCAGGCCTATATTGTCGGAGGAGCCGTCAGAGACCTTCTGATAGGCAAAGTACCAAAGGATTATGATATTGCCACAGACGCGTATCCATCCCGGGTCAGGAAAATATTCAGGAATTCCCGGATCATCGGGAAACGATTTCGACTGGTCCATGTATATTTTCCTCAAGACAAGATCCTGGAAGTGGCGACGTTCCGTTCTCTCGAGGGTGGGGATGGAGATAATGTCTATGGGTCCATCGATGAGGATGCCAGAAGACGCGATTTTACCCTGAATGCCCTGTATTACTCTCCACGGGAAGAGCAGATCATTGATTATCATGATGGTGTCAGGGATATCAGAACACGGAAATTGCGTTCGGTGATCCCCCTGAATATTACATTCAAGGAAGACCCCGTCAGGATGCTACGAGCCATCAAATACTCGGTCATGACGGAAGCCAGTATTCCCTGGCGTCTGGGGTCGGCTATCAAAAAGGAAGCCCATCTCCTGGCAGATTGTTCAGTTTCCAGGATGTCTGAAGAGATCTTCAAAATTCTCCAATCCGGGTATTCAGAGGCCATACTGAAAAGGGCTGAAGAATTAAAGGCCCTGGAGCATCTTATTCCTCATATCTACGACTCTCTCAACAATGGTGGACCCGGTCGGAGCTACCGGAAGAGATTTTACCGGGAGATTCAGAAACTGGATCAATACATAAAAAAAGAGGGAGAAGAGAAGAAGAGAGGCAAAATGCTCTTTTTTCTTACCAGGACATTTCTGATGGAAACAAAATCACTCCATGAAGAAACTGAATCACAGTATAGTGATACAGTGAATGCCATCAAAGAATACCTACGTCCCATGATTGCCCCCAACAGGGATGTCATGGATGCGGTAAAACTTTTTTTTAAGCAGAATAATTGGAAGATTCCCCGAAAAAGGCCCCCTTTTAAGTCAGCCGCACAGCCTAGGAATAAGTCTCCAAAAGCAGGAAATAAGCCGGTTGGCGCCAGGCGCTCTACTCCAGCGAATCGTTAGATCTCTTTTTCCATTTGGAAACCTTGGATATTTCGATATCTACCTCTTCGATGAGTATGCCTGTAAAGCGCTCAACCTTGTCCAGGACATAGGCCTGAAGCTCATGCAGGCTGCCGCCCAGCTGATTGCCGTACCCTGCTTCAATATACACCTTAATGCGGTACCCCCGGCGTTCCTTCTTTACGGAAATCTTGATTACATTGATTTCACAGTCGTATTCATCGATACAGTGAAGGATCATCTGACTCAATGCTGCTTCCGAGATTCTGACGGTCCCTCTCGTCATTTCAGTGGAGAATTCCGGGGTTACAACAGCTTTTTCAAAAATCTGAGTTTCATTTCTAAAACCGAAACTCTTTCTAAAGAGTATCTTTATGGAATCCTGGAGGATATGGGAATAATCGGTTTTAACTTCAATAGAAGGAACGGGAATGATATGTTTTCCTTCTGAATACCGGGACTGAATGGCCTTTTCGATTTCTGCCCTGCTGGCAATATCTTCAATCTTGATGATCTTATGGACAGAAGGCAGGCCCAGTCGCAGAGTCATTTTTGCTACCATTCTTTCGGAAGTTCCAATGAGCAGTATCTTTCTGACTTTTTCTTTTTTGATTATTTCCCTGACTTCCAGCCTATGCTGGGGATCATCAAAAAGGGCTGTCTTGATGGCTCCCATGTAGAGCTTCTCTTTTTTAGCAGATTTTCCAGCAATTATTCTATTACCATTAATAAGAAGACCATCGTCTATTATGTAGGGGATGCTGTATTTTTCGGCCAGAAGCCTGGCTCTGAAACTCTTGCCGGTTCCACTTTTTCCAATAAGGGCATACACATAAATTCCACTGAAGGCTGCCGAAATTGCCAGGAAGGTTTTTTTAAATTTTTCTGTACTGAAGCTCATGTTATCAAATATAATCAATCCCCTGTATCTGGTAAATGGAAAAGCATCCTGGAGAGTATTGTTTTATCCCAATCATTCTTGACAAAGGAGGGACATAAACGGAAAATTATGCAAATGGCCCTATTCCAATGGAACCTCTCATATAGAAGTGGATTTAATGAGTAATCTACGTTCACAAAACCGCTTTTTCTCTGCTTTAGGAATATTGATTATAATCCTGAGCTTTGCTGGTTTATTGCTGTTTCTTTCGGTCTGGTCTTATGAGGGTACATTTTGGCACAGCTGGTTTCCACTTCTTATACCAGAGTCCGAGATGAATGATCTGAGGGAAGATTCTTTACTGGAGATAAGCGGTGGTCAATTGATCAGTGAATCCAATAGTATCCTTAAATATAACAGTTACAGGACCTTTAAAGAAATCACTGTCAGAGATTTACAGCAGGGCGATAGTTTGTATTATTCTGATCCACGATATGATCCCTATATGAAGGACATTCCAAAGTATTTCAATCAAGGAATATATAAAATATTCTATTTACCAAATATCCAATCTCCACTAAAATATATCTGGTTTTTTTCACAGTCAGAATTGTGGACAGGAACATCCTTGATTCTTCCGGATGCAGACTTTTCTTTTTTTGAACTCTTTCTTTTTTGTATGGCTCTTTTTCTGCTGTGCTGGAGTTCCCCCCGTTTTATTATTCCGGGATTTGCGGTACTCTTCCTGGGAATTCACTGCGTTCTGGCCGGTCAGAATCAGATTCTTCTGGTTCTGGCAGTGACAGCCCTCTATTTAAGGCTTATGATGGCGAGAGATTCAAGATCCCTTTTCTTCTGGATTTTTTCAATCATCCCTGTGGGATTGGCTGTGTTTGGGAATATCATGGATTTCCAGCAGTCTAAATCTGTTTTTTTTCTATTCTCCCTGACCCTTGGTTCAAACCTCTTTTGGGAAAACCATACAATGAGGAACGTCCAAAAGGGTCTAGGGAAAATGCAGCATGATCATTTCCTTTTTAAGCCGGTTCCTCTGTATGAGAAGAGGGTGGTGAAGGAGCGGTTAATACGCTCTCCCCTGCTCTTAACGGCTGCCCTGGTGACCATGATTCTGGCCGTATTCAACTGGCCCGGGGAAAATCTGCTCCCTGTGGATGTTCCCGAAGCTCAGTCCTCTGGTGGAATCTGGGCTGCATCAGAATTGAATCCCCGGAAGATGATGAGTCTTTTGCCGGATTCAGAGGATTTCCTGAGGCATAAGGCGTTTCAGGAATCCTTTATGTACGGGGGCAGCTACACTCTACCTCAGCCGGGATCAGGAATTACTTTGGACGAGTTCGTCATGAAAGATGGCCAAGTACGGGAATCGAGGAAAACCGTCCTTGAGTTCAGCCCTTCCTGGTTTGAAGCCGGTTTGGCAGAAATGACAGAATCCGGACCGTCAAGGCTCTTAAGAACCGAGCTTGTTCCACCCGTTGTGAGTCTTCGCAGCTCGGTTATCTCAGGAATCCATCCGCTCCTGCTTTTAGCATTTGCGGTTCTTATATTTTTAAATGTTTTGATTCGATCCCCGGGAGATCATTCGGTCCGCAGGAATTGGGCCGTTCTGGGATATGGAAAATCGTTATTTATTTTAAGGAGGAAGCAACAGGCAGCATGAGTCGGATAAAAACTTTCCCAAAAGGGGGAATCCATCCTACTGATTATAAGGAAGCAACCTGCAACAAAGAAGTGCAGAATGCAAGTTTGACCAGTACAGCGATTGTCCCCCTCTCTCAACATATTGGAGCTCCTTGTGAGTGTCTTGTGAAAAAAGGTGATCTGGTCGAAGAAGAGCAGATAATTGGCAAATCAGGTGGTTTCGTATCCGCCAATATTCATTCCCCCGTACCGGGTGAAGTGATTGAAATCAAGCAGATATTCCTTCCCAACGGAATGGCCGTAGAGGCTGTCGTTATTGAAGTGAAGGGTGAGTTCAAACGCCTGGGTAAGGAAAGTCTTCTTCATGACTGGCGAGTCATGACTAATGAAGAAATCAGTTCAAAAATAGCTGAAATGGGTATCGTCGGTCAGGGTGGGGCTACATTCCCCACCCATGTCAAGCTTACCCTTCCCAAGGGAAAAAGCTGTGAGACCTTTATAATCAACGCCGTAGAATGTGAACCCTATCTGACTTCAGATCACAGGGTTATGCTTGAAAAGGGATCTGAAGTTCTGGAAGGTATCCAGATTATGCAGCGCCTTCTGTCTCCCTTGAATACTATTATTGGTATTGAATCCAACAAGATGGATGCAGTGACCCTCCTTCAATCATTAATAGCGGAAAAAGGGCTGGATATTGAAGTCATTCCCCTGGAAGTGAAATACCCCCAGGGTGCGGAAAAAAACTTGATTAAAGCCCTCACGGGGAATGAGGTTCCTTCGGGGAAACTTCCTCTGGAAGTCGGGGTTATCAATGCCAATGTGGGTACCTGTCTCTCCGTTTATGAAGCCCTGGTGCTGAATAAACCCGTCATTGAACGGATTGTTACTGTTTCCGGTGGAGCAATCAAGAATCCTTCCAACCTGAAGGCACGAGTGGGGACATCCTTCCGGAGTCTCATTGAAGACTGTGGTGGTTTTTCAGAAGAACCAGTGAAGGTTATTGCCGGAGGGCCCATGATGGGTTTTGCCGTCTATGACCTGGATACTCCTGTGACCAAGGGGACCAGTGGTATTCTGGCTCTCACGGCAAGGGAGATAAAAGCCTCCAGACCGACGTCCTGTCTTTCCTGCGGTCGTTGTGTCTCCTCCTGTCCCATGGGACTCAACCCGACTAAGATCTTTAAGTTTATTGATTTCAATATGTCTGATCAGGCACTTGAAGCCGGATTGATGGACTGCGTAGAATGCGGGTCCTGTTCCTTTATGTGTCCTGCCCATATTCCTCTGGTACAGGGATTCCGGGGTGGCAAAAAAATCGTCCGGAAAAATTCAATGAAAAAGGCGGGTCAATGAAAGATAAACTCTTAATTACCAGTTCACCCCAGTTTCACCATTCTCAGAGCACCGCATCCATCATGTGGACCGTATCGCTCTGTCTGCTCCCCGCCGGAATCTGGGGTATCTATATTTTTGGAATGAGAGCCCTCCTGGTCACCCTGTCTGCCATTATTGCAGCAGTGGGTACGGAGGCTCTTTTAGGACTGATCAAAAAGGAAAACACAGTCTTTGACGGCAGTGCCTTTTTGACAGGTTTACTCATCGGGTATAATATGCCTCCTGCGGTTCCTCTGTATATTGTGATTGTTGCTTCCGTCATTGCCATAGCCGTTGTCAAATGGACATTCGGCGGTCTGGGGGCCAACTGGATGAACCCTGCCCTTGCTGGAAGAGTCTTTGTATTCTTTTCCTGGACCGGGGGGATGACAAGATGGACTCTCCCTCATCCCGGCGGGCCTGATGTTATCACCGGGCCAACACCCCTGGGATCGTTGAAATCCGGACTGATGTCCATGGCCGATACAATCCACGGTCCCCTTGATCTCCTGGCTGCCGAAGGAGTTCCCGTCTCTTACATGGATCTCTTTCTGGGTAAAATCCCGGGTTCTATTGGAGAAGTCTCCGCCCTGCTGCTGATTCTGGGGGGGCTCTTCCTCCTCATCCGAAAGATCGCCAATTGGGAGATCGTTGCTTCCTATCTTGGAAGTTTCCTCCTCCTTGTCTGGGTCTTCGGCGGCTTTAGATATGGTCAGGGAGCCTTTTCAGGAGATGTCCTGTTTCATCTGCTCTCAGGAGGTCTGATGCTGGGTGTCTTCTTCATGGCAACCGATATGGTTACCTCACCCCTTACATCCAAGGGCATGCTGATTTACGGAGTAGGATGCGGTTTTATGACCTTCCTTCTGCGCTTTTTCGGCTCTGTTCCAGAGGGAGTCTCACTGGCCATCATATTTATGAATATCTTCGTACCTCTTATCAATCGGGCCTTTCAGCCTGAAAAATTCGGCCTGGTAAAAGAGGAGGCAGCCAGATGACAGCAACAATGGAAAAAGCCGGAAAACTGGCCCTGATCTGTGCTTTGTCAGCCCTCATTCTGGGATTTGTGAATACAATAACCGAACCGGCCATAGCCAGAAGAAAAGCAGCGGAATTAAAGGTCGCTCTTTCATCTCTTCTGGAAGAAGGATCTCCGGGAGCCCGGGAAGATCTTAACGACTCTTCCACGATCCTTTCCCGCTATCCGATAGAGGGAATGGGAGGATGGATTCTGGAGATGAATGGCAAAGGTTACGGCGGTGATATGAAGATTCTGGCTTCCTACAGGGACGACGGCTCTATCATCGATGTTGTCCTGATGGATAATACTGAAACCCCGGGGCTGGGAAAGAAAGCGGAAAAACCAGAATATATGGATAAATTCCGCGGTACAGGGGGAAGCTCTTCTGTTCCAACGTCAAAAGAAGACCTGGAGTCCCCCGATGCTGTGACGGGGGCTACCATTACTTTTGTCGGGATCGCCACACCTCTCCATGAGGGGTCCGTCTATGTTCAATCTCTGGGAGACAAATAAATGAGTAATATTAGCAAAGGGTTTATCAGAGAAAACCCCATTTTTATACTGATGCTGGGCCTCTGTCCTGCATTGGCCGTCTCTACCCAGGTGATAAATGCCCTGGGGATGAGTGCCGGTACCGTCTTTGTTCTTCTGGGTTCCAACATTATGGTTGCCTTATTGAAGGATTTCATTCCTGAAGAAATCCATATTCCTGCCTATATCGTCATCATCGCAACTTTTGTTACCCTTGTTGACCTGTTGATGCAGGCTTATGCACCGGGGCTTTCAAAGAGCCTGGGTGTTTTTGTTCAGCTCATTGTTGTTAACTGCATTATACTGGGACGAGCCGAGGCCTTTGCCAGTAAAAACAGTGTAAAAGACTCTGTTGTGGACGCTTTGAGTATGGGCTTCGGCTTCTTTTTCGGGCTGACCCTTATCGCTCTTATCAGAGAGGTCCTGGGAGCCGGAACGATTACCCTTTTCCCTATGGGGAGCTTTGATGGAGTCATTGAAGTCCCCGGACTGGTCAGTTCTCCTGTCAGAATTATATCTCTGTCAGCGGGCGCTCTATTTGTTGTCGGGTATCTAAAAGCAGTATTCAACTGGATAAGCTCCCGCCCCGGTAAGGAGGAAAATTAAAATATGAGTTATTTTGGAATAGTCGTAACCTATATCTTCATCAGTAACATGATTCTGACCCAGTTTCTGGGACTCTGTCCCTTCATCGGTGTTTCTAAAAATGTTGAATCTGCCATGGGGATGGGGCTTGCCGTTACTTTTGTCATGTCCATCGCCTCCCTTGTCACCTGGGCACTGTATCATCTGATTCTTATGCCTCTGGGCCTGGACTACCTGCAGACCATTGTCTTTATTTTGACAATTGCCTCTCTGGTACAGTTGGTGGAAATGGTCGTACAGAAATATTCGCCTGTACTGTATAAAGCTTTGGGAATTTATCTTCCCCTGATCACAACAAACTGTGCTGTCATGGGGATCGCCCTGATCAATGTAAAAAGCGGCTATAATGTCCTGGAAAGTTTCACAGCTGGTTTTGCTGCGGGACTGGGATTCCTGCTGGCGATTTTGTTGATGTCGGCCATCCGTGTGCAGATGGAAACCGAACGGGTTCCACGCTTTCTAAAGGGGGCTCCCATTGCTTTTATCAGTGGTGGACTCATGGCAATGGCCTTTATGGCCTTTGACAATGCCCTTCTGAACAATCTTGTAGGATAAATAAATGGATGTAATTTTAAGAATATTCTGGGGCTTTCTGTCCACTGTACTCTTCGGGGGACTCCTCGGACTGGGACTGGCCGTGGCCTCACGGAAACTGAAAGTAGAAAAAGATGAGACTGTGGAGGCCCTGGACGGGGCTCTCCCAGGCTTGAATTGCGGTGCCTGCGGTTATGCCGGCTGCGGCGGATATGCCGAAGCTCTGGCTGCCGGTAAAGATGATGATCTGACCAAATGTAAACCCGGCGGAGCCGATACTCTGGCTGGGATCGGTAAAATCCTGGGTGTTGAAGTGGATACTGATGCTGTGAGAATGGTTGCTTATGTCCACTGCATAGGAAAAGAAGGAATTGCTTCCCGCAGCTATAATTATAGTGGATTGCAAGACTGTAATGCCGCCACGGTTCTCTTTAACGGAGATAAGGATTGCAAGTATGGGTGTTTGGGACTGGGCAGCTGTATCAATGTCTGCCCGACGAATGCCATCAGTAAAACCGGGGATGGACTTGTGGTTGTTCATGCCGATCTTTGTATCTCCTGCGGGAAATGTGTTGACATCTGTCCTACAGGCGTCATGCGTATGATCCCCGAAGATGCTGATTTTGTTGTTGCCTGTAATTCCCGGGATAAAGGGAAAGTAACCAAAGGTAATTGTAAGGTAGGGTGCATAGCCTGTAAAATCTGTGAGAAAAAATTTCCAGAAGCCGGTTATAAAATACAAGATAATTTGTCAATTCTGGGTTATGATAATAGAGGTCCGGGCAGAGCAGACGCTGTTGAAAAATGCCCGGTTAAATGTATCATTCCATATAAAGAAGTGAAGGTCAGAAAAGCATCCAATGCAGGTTGATTCAACCTGCTCCTGTGTGCTGACTCCATAAATGAAAAGAATAAAGCTGGTATTCGGAACCCAAAGTACACAAGCTCTCGATCTACCTGATCATCTGTACGAAGATGTGTATCAGAAAGCCTATAAACCCTTTCTGACAGCTGTGTATAATTATCCGGATCTGGCTTTGACTTTACACTACTCGGGCCCTCTGCTCTCCTGGCTGGAGAGAAGGCATCCCGAGTTTATTACCGTCCTGCGTGAAATGGTTGAGCGGAAACAGGTTGAAATCCTGGGCGGGGGATATTATGAACCAATTCTTCCTCTTATCCCCGCCTCAGACCGAGTCGGGCAGATTGAGATGATGACCACCTACCTTCGAAAAAATTTCGGTCGCCGATCCCGGGGATTCTGGCTGTCACGTCAGATCTGGGATAATCAGTTGGCCCATACTCTGAAAAGCTGCGGAATGGAGTACACTTTTCTCGATGAAACCCGTTTTAAAGGAGCCGGTATACCCGATTCGAGGATGTTTCATCCTGTGCTGACGGAAGAACAGGGTAAATCCCTTCAGATCTTTCCAATCTGTAAGCGGATTCAGGATCAAATGTTTCAACAGAATCCCGCAGACCTGGTGGAAGAGATCTGTAAACTTCCATTGGAAAGCAGTAGGGATGCAGTTGTTTCACTGATCCTGCCGGGAGAGTCGCTGAATCAACAAAAAGGTCATGATTTCATGCCCTGCGATACAGTCTGGCTGGAAGAGTTCTTTACATGTCTGGCAGAAAATAAAGACAGGGTCGAATCCATCCTCCCCGGCCGATTTGTCAGGGATACGGTTCCTCTGGATAAAAGGTATTTTTCCACATCCAGTTTCGAGGAACTTATGGAGTGGAAGAAAGACGTCCATACAGCTACTGAGAATGAACAGGCTGGTTCCTGCAATTACCGTCACTTCCTCTCAGTTTACCCCGAGAGTAATCTTCTTTATTCAAAAATGATGTACGCCCAGATCCTATCCAATCAGGTGCGGGGTGATCGATACCGTAAAAAATCTTCCAAGGAAGAACTCTGGAAGGGGCAGAATCATAGCCCATTCTGGCATGGTCCGGGAAAGGGAATATATAACATTCAGCTCCGCCATAACGCCTACCGGTTTTTGATTGAAGCCGAGAAGACCACCCGTGAAAAAGGAATTTTTATCCCTGCCCTCATGCCGATGGATTTTGATCTTGATGGACTGAATGAGTACCTCTATCAGGGGCATATCCTGAATGCCTATTGTCATCTGAAGGGAGGCGCTCTGATTGAGCTTGACTACCTGCCTTCAAGCTGGAACTACCTGAATACACTCAGCAGGCATCGGGACGGAATCGCCAATGGCAGTAAAAGAGACACCTACCTCAGGAAAGCCTTTCATGATCATTTCTTTGAATCCCCCGATTTGAGGGCATTCAAGAAAGGCATCTATAAGGAAGAAGGGGATTTTCTAGGTGGTTATTATAATGTCCAGAATCATAACAGGGAAAAACATCTTCTGGTATTGATGAGAAATGGCAGTGTAGACAAAAATGGCATAAAGCATCCGATTAGAATCAGAAAACAGTACGATTTTAAAAGGAACAGCGTTGAGCTTCAGTATGAGCTTACGAATACAGGGTATGAAAAGGTCAGCTATAATTTTGCCAGTGAACTGAACCTCTCCCTGCCGGCACCATCCAGCTGTGAATCAAAATTCTTTTATATCAACGGACAGGATGATTTTCTTGAAATTGAAGATCAGGTTGCCGAATTAAAGAATTTAAAGATACTACAGGTACAGGATATCATGAATAACACATCCATCCAGGTTGAATTCTCAATTCTGCCCGGGCGTTTCTGGTGTCTTCCTCTGGAAGTTCCCTATAACGGTCATGGTGAAAATGAGCTTTTATACCAGGGAACAACCTTTGTTCCCCACTGGGAAATCACCTTGTTTCCCGGAGAAAGCTGGACCGTCGATATCAGCCTGAAAGTTGGTAAAAGCCGGGGTAAGGCCTTCGCCTGATTTGCAAATGAAATGAGAGGACCGCTTGCCCTGGGCTATGATACCATTCATTATTCCAGATCCAGTGTCTTGCTCAATATCCTTCTCTGTTCAAAAATGCTGAGCATCCAGGCATTTGACTCACCGTAGTAAACCGACCGGGCTATTAGAAAATCCATAAAAGCAAACTCCAGATTTCCCAGGAAATAATGAGCCTGTCCTTTGTAAAAGTGAAGGCGGCTTTGTACTTCAGGGTCAAAGCTTGTTTTAATCTGCTCTTCAGAGCGCCTGAGAAGGCTTTCCCAATCTCCCGTTTCAATCAGTTCTATGACCCAGGATGTTTCGGGTGGAGCTGAGCCAGTGCGTTCAATGCTCAGCAGCCGGGGCTGTCTCCAGACCGACGGATGAACTGATTTTCCGAGATTGAGTTCTGCCAGAGCCTGTTTTGTTTCACGGGATAACTCCACTGGGACATCGGGGATTCCCATCTCAGGCAGTCTTTTTCCCCTTTCGATATCCAGTTCTATATTGAGCAGGGGGAGGGGGTTGTGTCTTGAGGCAAACTGAAAGGAATGGGCTGTCTCAGAGCTCCATTCTTCTAGAGGAATCATGACAGGCCGGGCTGTGACACTTCCATCATAGAGGAGAATTCGGCTTCCAGACTCATAAAGAGATTGATCAACCAGAGCATAATAAAATGAAATTCCCGGTACAACCTGGTCCCTTAATTCTATGGTTTCATTGACAAAAACCCTCACCTGGGTGGCATCTGCCAGATCTTCTCTGTTTTCAAGCGGGTTCGTGCTCCTGAAAAGGATCAAGGATCGCCCGGGATTACTGCTATCAGCCCTTATCAGGAGTGCCTGAGACTCCGGAAGGACTTTAAGAGAAGAGATCCGGGCTGCTTTTTCTTCCTGAATCACCACTCTTTCGGCACTGACCTTCTCCATGGTCATATTCCGGTAGGGAATGAAGACATCAAACAACACTCCCTCTTCCTCTGCCAGTATCAGAAAATAGCGGGGCTTTGAATCACCCGGCTCATAGAGAAAGCTTTCTATTCTGCTGCCCAGGCTTGCAATTTTTCGGGTATAGATAAAACGTTCGGGATCAAAGGGTTGTTCAGATTCATAGATATTATAAAAGGGTGACCGAAGATTACTGGCGTCTTTCCAGGTCAGCAGTATTCCGCTTCCTTTCGTCTCCGCATTCAAGCGGGATATAAAGGGCGCGAATACCCTGTTTTCTTCGGGATTGCCTGTCTGAGCTGCCGCTTGGAGTGTCATAAGGCACAACAGAAGGATGATGGGAAGCTGTTTTATTTTTTTCATAGTATTCTCATCTTCATAATCGGCAGGTTCCCTCATAATCAGAACAAAAAAAGAACTCCGCCGTTGACCCACCGGGGAGCTGCCTTTAATATGATTCCATGAAGTTCATACAAAAAGGTATTGATGCCTATAAGGCAGAAAGCAATAAATCCGACAGCAAACTGGACAGTTCGGAAAATGCGGCACTGAAAGCTCTCCAGGGAGAAGAAAACAAGAGTCTTCCCCAGGCTCCCGGTTTGATAAAAACCGGGAACATCAGCAAAGGTGGCGCTGCTCAAGCGGCCCGATTCCTGCTGCTTCTGGGAAAAGAAGAAGGAGGACATGTCCTCCGGAACATGTCTGAAGCAGAAATCGAGCAGGTAACTGCCGAGATTGCCCGGATCAAAGAGATTCGTCGGGATGAAGCCCTCGAGATACTTCAGAAGTTCGGACATAAAATTAATTTGAAGGGTGAAGGTGTCGGTGGACTTGATACGGCTCGTGATTTTCTCATCGGGGCCTTCGGAGAGGATAAAGCCAGACAAATTCTCTCCAAAGCGGTTCCCGAATCAAATCCTCATCACTTTTCCTTTATGAATGTCCTCTCTCTCCCTCAGATGCTTCAGGTTCTAAAAGAAGAACCCGTAGAAACCTGCTCTATCATCCTTTCTTTTATGAATCCTAATAAAGTTTCCTCCTATTTAAAAACCTGTGAGAAAGATATTCAGGTCCAACTGATCAGGAATATGGCTTTGAAGCGGGAACTAAATCCTGAAATACTCAGCAGAATGAATATAGTTCTCCAGGAGAAGGCTCACCGTATCGGCCGGCTCGAAGAGATCGTCATCGATGGAGAGGACAGGCTGGCGGAAATTCTGAAACATATGGACAGCGGCTCAGAAAAAAGGATTCTGGGAGACCTGGAAGAGGGAAATCCTGAATTGAGCCGGAAGATTAAAGAACAGATCCATACTATCAATTGTATTTTTCAGTTGCGCCCCAAAGATCTTCAGAATCTTCTTCTGGAAATGAATAATGATAAACTTGCTTTTATCCTGAGAGGAAAAGAGGATAAGATCAAAGAGCACATCCTCAGTCATCTCTCTTCCCAGCGGAAATTAATTGTTGAGGAAACCATGATCATCTCACCCCGGGTATCCAGGAAAGATGTGGATAAAGAGACCCGTGAATTTCTGAATATCATCAAAAAAAGGGAAGAAGAAGGGAGTTATATACTTCTCTCTGAGGATGAAGAAGATCTGATATAGCCCTTTGGTAAAATGTCCGGAGACTCTTGTCTTTGTCTGCCTCCTTATACTATTATCATCTCTATGACAGGCAACGAACTAAGAAAAAAATACATCGATTTTTTTGTATTAAAAAATCATAAAGAAATATCAGGGCAGTCCCTGATTCCCGAGAACGATCCTACGGTTCTCTTCACAACGGCGGGGATGCATCCTCTGGTACCTTATCTTCAGGGACAACCTCATCCCGCAGGGAAAAGACTGACCAACTATCAGAAGTGTATCCGAACCGGAGATATCGAGGTCGTCGGAGATCCTTCGCACCTGACTTTTTTTGAAATGCTGGGAAACTGGTCTCTTGGTGACTATTTCAAGGAAGAATCCCTCTCAATGAGCTGGGAATTCCTGACTTCCAGGGACTACCTGGGCCTGGATAAAGACCGATTATCAGTGACCGTTTTCGGCGGTGATGAAGAGGTCCCCCGGGATGATGAAGCAGCAAATATCTGGAGAAGTCTGGGTGTACCGGAAAACAAAATCTATTTTCTCCCCCGTGAAGATAACTGGTGGGGACCCGCCGGAAAGACAGGACCCTGCGGTCCCGATAGTGAAATGTTCTACGACACTGGTAAAGAAGGCTGCGGGGAAGACTGCAAACCGGGTTGTCACTGTGGAAAATACTTTGAAATCTGGAATGATGTGTTCATGCAGTACAATAAGACTGAAGACGGTCATTATGTAAAACTGGATTCACCTTGCGTTGATACCGGAATGGGGATCGAGCGGACTGTCACCATGCTGCAGGGCAAAAAATCTGTTTATCAGACAGAACTTTTTCAGCCCATTATAGCCAAGCTGGAAGAGCTGACATCTAAGACATACGGCGACAATGAAGAGGACGATGTTTCCATTAGAATTATCAGCGATCACTGCAAGTCGGCTACCATGATCATCGGTGATCCCCGGGGAGTCAAGCCTTCAAATCTGGGTCAGGGTTATATCCTGCGCCGACTCATCAGAAGAGCCGTTCGTCATGGACGGAAGCTGGGCATTACCGAGAACTTTCTGGGTCAGGTCAGTCAGGTGGTTCTCGATATGTATAAGCATGTGTATACCGAGCTTTCAGACAAGGCTGAAATGATTCTGAATGAACTGGAACTGGAAGAAAAACAGTTTAGTGTGACCCTGAAAAAAGGGGAGCATGAGTTCGAGAAAATTCTGCCGAACCTATTGAAAAATCCCAAAATGGAAATTCCAGGACGCCTGGCTTTTAAACTGTACGATACCTTCGGGTTCCCTCTGGAACTCACGGAAGAACTGGCGGGAGAACACGGCATGACCGTAGACCGGGCCGGATTCGATGCAGCCTTTGAAAAGCATCAGGAAGCCTCTAAAAAAGGGGCTGACAAGATCTTTAAGGGCGGCCTGGCGGATCATTCCGAAATGACGACACGCTACCATACGGTCACTCATATGCTTCATGAAGCACTCAAGCGAGTTCTGGGAGATCATGTAGAACAGAAGGGGAGCAATATCACCGAAGAGCGGTTGCGTTTTGACTTTGCTCATCATGAAAAGATGACTCCCGAGGAGTTGAAACAGGTTGAAGACCTGGTCAATACCGAAATTTCCAGAAATCTTCCTGTGACAATGAAGACCATGACTGTGGAAGAAGCAAAAGAACAAGGGGCCAGGGCTCTGTTTTCATCCAAGTACGGAGAGCAGGTCAAGGTTTACTTTATCGGAGACTACTCTGTCGAAGTCTGCGGGGGGCCTCATATTGAGAATACATCAGAGCTGGGTACTTTTGTGATTCAAAAAGAACAGTCTTCTTCCCGCGGTGTCCGCCGGATAAAAGCGGTACTGAAATAAGTTTCACTTCCGGGAGTCAACCTGCTTTCTCAATTGAATGATTAGTCTGGAAAGCAGGTTCTTGCAACATTTTGTATATTGAACCAGAGGGGGAGAGTATGGAGGATGAATTAATTCCCTGGGGAAAACTGACATTACAGAATTCCAGGAAGCACATTAAGCTTCCCTACAATCAATCCTTTGATATTGAGCGGAACGGAAATGAAATCTATGTTAAACGAATGATTTCAGGGGTCTCTAGTTCAAACAGGTTTATTACCGGGGATGATCTCTCCCTGTATTTAGAACCTGGTCTGCCGGATTTACCGATGATTCTCAAACCTGTTGAAAGTTTATCAATACTGCCGGGTAAAAAAATTGATGTTTATGTTGAAGTTCCTCTGGTTGTAAGACTGCTTTTCGGTTCTCAAAATAATAAATCTCTGCTCTGTGAATCGGCTCTGTGTCCCTTATCCAAGAGTTTTTTAGGGAATATGGACAATGGTGAAATCGCTTATTTTCTGGAGAGTTCCCTGTTTCGGGGTATTCGGGAATACAAAAAGAGGGATTCCAGTGTCTACTGTCTCCTGTCAATCCGCAATAAATCTTCCCAAAATCTGGTCTTTGAAAGAATGATTCTGAGGGTCCCTTATCTATCCTTGTATTATAGTGATGATACGATCCTCGCCAGTCCTGTGAATATCACATTCAAGGGTATGGACCAATTGAGTCAGGTTGTGTATCGAAAATCTCTCCCTGAGGGAGAACACATCAAACCTGCCTCTCCCCCCCGGCTCATTGAAGACAACAGCATTATCAAAAAGAGCTTTTATTACTTTAAAACACTTTATACAGGATGATTTATGAATATACTCCCTCTAGAAAGCATAAAAGATTTTTTTAAAAGTATTTCCTATAGTCAGGTTTTCAGTATTGCTCTCCTGCTGATCGCCGGCATTGTATTGATCCGTATTGTACGTTTTGTTTTGAACCGCACTTTCTTTAAAAAATCCAATCTTCAGAACAAGATGCTCATCAACAAACTGGTAAATTACATAGGTTTCCTGATCCTCCTCATTATTATCCTGTCTGAATTGGGACTTAAATTGAGTGCCTTACTGGGAGCAGCCGGTGTGATCGGTATTGCCGTCGGTGTGGCCTCTCAAAAAAGCCTGGGGAATATCATCAGCGGTTTTTTCATGGTGACGGAAAAAAGTTTTGAAATCGGAGATGTGATCACAGTAGGTGATAAAACAGGCGTCGTTTACTCAGTAGAGCTTCTGTCTATCATGTTGAAGACATTTGACAACCTGCTGATCAGGATTCCTAATGAGACACTGATTTCAACAGATGTGGTCAATATCACAAGATTTCCCATCAGAAGAATGGACCTGTTCCTTTCTGTCTCATATGACTCTGATCTGGGACTGGTTATGGATGTCCTGCAGAAAACGGCAAGGAATAATTCTCACTGTCTGGATGAACCCAACCCCTTTATTCTCATAAAATCTTTTGAAGATTCGGGAATCAGCATACAATACGGCATCTGGTTTGAAAAAACTGATTATGTCGAAACCCGTAATTCCATCATGCAGGATCTCTTGGGAGAGTTCAGGAAATCCGGGATTGTCATTCCCTATCCCCACATCACCGTCAAGACTGAATCTTTTCCTTCAACGTCATGATCCTGTCAATGACCTTGTTGTTCCGAATTCCTGTTTCAAGGAAATGGGCGAGGATTTCAATCGCCTCTTCCGGATCTTTCATTCCTTCGTAGCAATCAGCTGCTTCCAGATAGAGGCGGTAGTTTCGGGGATCGTTACTGATGAGATCTTTCAGAGAGGTTAAAGCATCCTGATAGTGACCCTTTTTCTTGTTGATCATGGCCAGACCGAGGATCGCATAGGTGTCAAATTCGATATTCAGTGCTTTTTTGTAATATTCCTCAGCATTTTCCAGGTCTCCCATACAGCGGTAGGCATCACCGGCTCTTGTAAGGATGACCTTGTTTTTCCGATCCAGATCCAGAATTCTATTCCAGTAGATCAGAGACTTTTCCTGCTGATTGAGGCCTCTATAACAGTCAGCCAGGCCGAAGAGGGCATAAAAGTTATTGGGTTGTAATTTGAGGGCTTTCTGGAAAAAAGGCACACCATCGTCAAAGGTCTTCAGTTTTCTGTGGCAGTTTCCCAAAGATGTGAGAACCCTGATATCCACATGACCCCTGTTGACCTCCAGCATTCTCTGCCAGTAATGAAGGGCGTCTTTATACTCTTTAAAATCATAGTAGAGGTGGCCCAGACCGATGATGGCATAGGAGTTGTTTTCTTCCATAGAGAGTACTTTCTGATATAACTCGAAGGAGCGTTTGAAGTTCCGAACTTTTCTGTAGGCATCGGCAATCCTGGTGAGTACCGTGATGTTCTTGTCATCATGAAGAAGGTATTCTTCCCAGATATCTATGGCACGGTTGAATTGATTCATGGCTTTGTAGCAGTCTGCCAGGCCAAAGAGGGCATAGTTATTTCCAGGGTGAGACGAAAGACATCGCTGATAATAGGTCACGGCTTCTCTGAAATTCCGCTCTTTTCTAAAGCAGTCTCCCATACCAACCAGGGCATAATTATTGAATTTATCCAGAGACAGGATCTTGTCAAATAATTCTCTGCCTCGTTCTGTCAGATTTTCTTTGAGAAGCTGATAGCCCTGTTTAGATAGTTCTGAAATCTCGTTCAGAGCCTCTTCTCCGGTTTCTTCTGACAAACCCTCTGCGAGTTCATCAAAACTCAGCTTGTCTTTTAACATTTTATAATCCTTAAATATTTTTATTAATTAGTACCCAACCAGCCTCGTACAATCGTTGCCATCTTTTCCACAATCATATCTGCTTTATGCTGAGAGGGAGCCGCCTTATACATCCGGAGTGCTTCCAGTGTTTTGTTATGGCTATAATAATAATCTCCCACTCTGATCAAACCGTCTGTGTAGCCGATGGTAATAAAAATTCTTCCGGCTGTCTCAATGTCTCCATCATTGAAAAGCTGATTGCCCTTACGCATCAGAATCACTTTTCTCTCAGGAGAGAGAGGAACTCCACCCGACTCCGGGACCTTAATAAAGCCTTCTTCCGGAATAAGTTTAAGAATCTCTTCTCGTTTCATTTCGATACCACCATTATAAGATCAAAAAATATTGTTTTCAATAAAAAGTGAACAATAAAGTTTTTTAATTAGATTAATCCCTTAGTAGACATTTCTCTGGAGTCTCCTGATAACGGGCGAAACGCTGTGTAGAGGCCACGGCCCAGGGCCTTGAAAAGGGCTTCAGACATATGGTGACTATTTTCACCATAGCGGCAGCTGGCGTGAATGTTTAAGCCCCCTCTGTTGGCAAGGGCCTGGAGAAATTCCTTTATGAGGAAAAAATCAAAATTTCCGGCACTCATCTGAGGCCAGTCTGCGTTAAGAACCAGGAAGGGACGCCGGCAGACATCGATGGTCACTTCAGACAGGGCATCATCCATGGGGATTACGGCGTGACCATAGCGAACCAGGGCTCCCGTTTGTTCAAAGGTTTTCAACAGTGCGTCCCCCAGAACCAAACCTGTATCTTCTATCAGATGGTGGGGATCAACTTCAATATCTCCGCGGGCTTCCACATTCAGTGTAAATCCTCCATGAAAAGCCATGGCGTTCAGCATATGATCAAAAAAGGGAAGTCCCGTATTGGTTGAGACTGAGGGTCCCGAATGCATGTCCAGTTCAAGGTGAATCTTTGTCTCTTTTGTTTCTCTGTTTATAATAACCATGATCAGTCCTCCCTGATCTGCTGAATGAATTTATTAATCCCTTTATAGTGAATTTTATAGTAGGCGGGATTGGCAATAAGGTAGACCTGAATATCCTGAAGTCTTTGAATAATTTCCAGATTATTGGCCTTTAATGTACTGCCGGTTTCAACCAGGTCGACAATACAGGGAGCCAGACCCAGAACTGGTGCCAGTTCTACACTGCCGTTGAGGCGGATGATCTTGACAGGAATACCCTGATTATGGAAATATTTTCTGGTCATCTCTGTATAGCTTGTGGCAATGGTGAGGGGACCAGCCTGGTTTTCCAGAGAAAAACCCTTAAGACCCGCCAGACTCAGTGAGGTGCCTCCAAAAGAGAAGGGCAGCAGTTTGTGAAATTGCTGTCCCGATTCAATGATGACATCCTCACCGCAAATCCCAAGACCCGCAATTCCATGAGCCACATAGGTGGGAAGGTCACTGTTCTTCACAAGATATATCTTAAGATTTTCCTCTTTGTCAAAGGCGACGAGTTTTCTTTTTTCAAATTCGAAAAAAATACCTTTTGTTTCGAAGTGCTTCTGCACTCTGTCATAGAGTCTGCCCTTTGGCAGGGCTATGGTCAGGGGGGTACTCATGTTGTTTCTCCTCTCATTTATGAAATCCCTGTCAGGGGTTATTTTCTTGTTTCTGCCAGTTTCTCGGCAGCCGTCATGGTTTCTTCCATTTTTTTAGAGACTGTGGATTCAGGAAGATCCATGGCGCTTATTTTTTCAAGTTTTCTCAGAAACATCGAAAATCCGATGGAGGAAGCAGGCTTGTCCCCCGTGTAGCCAAAGTGATCCAGGAGGCCGTCATAACGCCCCCCTGAGGCTACGGATGTTCCGCATCCTTCTGTATAGGCATTGAATACGATACCCGAATAGTAGGCCTGATTTCCTGTTTCAGAGAAATCAATGTTGAAGAGATCCTTAAAACCATTCACCCGGGACCAGCTGTCGCTGATAGCCTGCAGATGATCCAGGGAGTCTTTCAGGGTTCCTTCCAGAAGGGAATCCCAGTTGACCTTCTCTTTTGTAAACTCTTCCCCTGATCCGATAAAAAGAAGCAGCCTTGTCAGAGCCGATGCATCCTCTTTCTTAAAGTTCCTACCCAGGGTCTTTCTGATTTCTCTTTCTTCTCTGGTCTGCAGATATTGGGCCAGGAGTCGACTGTCTTCTTCATTTAACACACCGGCAATGGTATGGAAAACCAGGGTGGAACCTACATGGATACGGCTCATGGGCAGCTTGAAATTCTCAAGAAGCTCTGCCAGAAGAAAGAGTATTTCCAGATCTCCTTCCAGGCCTGGTTTCCCAATGAGTTCGCAGCCGGTCTGGAAAAACTCATGGCTGCTTATGTCTTCATGATCCTGATAACGGAGGATCGAATCGGAGTAATAGACTCTCACCGGAAGTTCTTCCTCCTGGAGAATCATGCCCATCTGACGGGCAAGAAAGAGGGTGATATCCGATCGGAGCATGAGCAGGTCACCTTCGCGGTCGATGAGTTTATAGGTTTGATCGTCCAGCTTGCTGTCCAGGAGTGTCCGATAGTTGTCATAGAAATCAAATACCGGGGTTTGAACCGGCATATACCCCCAACGTTCAGTCAGGTCTTCCATATGCCGCAGAATCTTCCTGTGTCGGAAAGTCTCTTCCAGGTAGAGTGATTCGGTTCCCTGGGGAAGGCGCAGCAAATTATTTTTCATTTAAACACTCCTGATTGATATTGGACAAGTATAGTACAAAAGACTGGTATGAAAAAACCCCGGAAACTGATTTCCTTCCCCTGTCTGTTTATTTAAAGTAGCTCACAATTCCTTTGACAATCCTGTCGGCATCGTCCTGGCGCAGTTCCTCGTTGCGAATGGCCCAGGCATTGCTTTTAAAGGCCAGGTTTCTCACTTCCACCAGAACGGCGGCATCCGCCGGATTGGCTTCCAGGACTCGGAGTTCCTGAGCTCTACTCAGGGAGTCGGCACCCATGAATCCTTGAATCTGACGGGCCAGATCTTCCGATGATGTGTCTTTTTCATCGGGATGAAAGAGAACGCGGGTTCCCTTACCATCTCCCGTATTATTATCGGCATGGATGCTTATAAAGACTGACTTGTTTCCGGGGCTCTCCCTCAGAGCCAGCCGGGCAACCTCTTTCCTCTGATCCAGACCCCAGGCGTTTCCCACCGGCCAGGCATCGACGAATCTGTTGACTTTGCTGTCGTTGTAGACTTCATTCTTTTCGTTTACGAAGGTCAGGGAGGCATCTTCGGTTGTTCTGATGACCTGATTCGGGCTGATCACCGTGAGGACTACATCCGCTCCATGACGTATCAGATCCCGGTAAACCCGGAGACTGATATCGTAACAGTATTCATCTTCCACCACATAGACGGTGTTGCCGTTACCGTCGCTGCTGGCCACTATGGCCCCCGGGTCCAGTCCACCGTGCCCGGGATCGATGATGACTGTGAAGTCCCTGAGTTTCCGGCTCAGAGGAGGGAGGGCTCTGGAGGCCTGTTCAAAGTCTTCCAGCAGCCTGGATGCCTGCAGGTAGTTGTTCATGGGGTCATCCAGATCGGTTTCTGAGTAGTTACGGTCAGGCTGTGTCTTTCTTTCTGTCGGTGTAGAATAGTAGAGAGACGGGGTGAGCTCCACCTGAGCCATCAGAATTTCCGGATCGGCGGGAAATCCCTTCTTTTCTTCACTCCGTTCTTTTTTATCTTCTTCTTCCAGGTTCAGGACCACCGAGTACATCTGAAGCTGCATCCCCTCAAAGACTCTGTCACTCTCCAGTTGGTTCCAGCGCATAAGTTCACTTAATTCGACATTGTAAAGGGTGGAAATCTTCCACAGGGAATCGCCTTTTTCAAGAGTGATGACCTGGGGACGGGGAGGGGTCAGTTCCAGCAGCTGTCCTTCCTTCAATCCCGAGGAGTCGAGGAGGTTGATCTGCATCAGCCTCTCCAGGGAGATATTAAATTTCAGAGAGAGCCAGCTGAGGCTGTCTCCTTTTCTGACGGTCCATACCTCTCCTTCCAGGGGCGGTCTTATCAATTCCAGTTCCTTCAGGGAATTCAGGTTAGTGCCGTTCAGTCTATTCAGGGATATCAGTTTTTCCTGGGGAATCCCATATTTCAAGGCTATTCCGGACAGAGTCTCTCCGGATTGCACCTTGTGACTGTCCGGGTATTTGAGGGGAATTTTGAGTTCTTCACCGCTATAGAGGACATCCCGGTTTAGACTGTTCAGGGTTTTCAGCTCTTCGACGGAACATTCGTACCTCAGGGCCAGGGCGAAGAGGCTCTCACCAGGCTGTACCTGATGATTTAAATGTTCCGATGCTGATAGTAGCCCGATTCCCATGAGGATCAACGGGAGGATCAAATGGGCCGGGCTGGGAGGGGTCCGAAAATTAAAGCTCATATTCTTTTATCGTAAAAAAGACAGAAGGATCTTAGGGAAATGTAGTCTTAAGGGAGATTCAGTCCCTGGTGTAGAAAATAAGCTTGGACCGGCCGTATTCCCGCAGGTCATACTGGCGTAAACTGCCCAACTTTTCGGGAAAGCTCTCCTCTCCGGGGTAATGCATTGTCAGGGTTCCCCCTTTTTTTACCACCCCTGAAGATTCAGCCAGTTCCAGTACTTCCAGTTTTTGTTTAAACGGGAAGGGCGGGTCCAGGTGA